>JBIOIE010000044.1:0-9881 GCA_044449605.1 Candidatus Limnocylindrales bacterium
CCGGCGTGCCGTCGGCGACCAGCCGGCCGCGGTCGAGCAGGATCAGGCGCGGGAAGAAGTGGGCGGCCAGCGACAGGTCGTGAAGCACCGCGATGACCCCGACGCCGTCGCGCGCGTTCAGCTCCAGCAGCAGCTCCATGACATCGACCTGGTGGCGCAGGTCGAGGTGGACGGTCGGCTCGTCGAGGATGAGCATCCGCGGCGCCTGGGCCAGGGCCATGGCCAGCACCACGAGCTGCCGCTCGCCGAGCGACAGCCGACGCGCGTCGCGCCCGACCAGCTCCCCGATGCCCACGCGCTCGATGGCGGCGTCCACGGCCGCGTGATCCGCCGGGCGCATGCCCCGGAAGGGGTCCTCGTGGGGGATGCGCCCGAGGGCAACGACGTCCTCGACCCGGGCGGCGAACGGCAGCGAGGCCTCGCCCGGAACGACGGCTACCCGTCGGGCCAGCGTCTCGCGGCTGTACTCCTCGAGCGGGACGCCGTCGAAGCTGACGGCGCCGCGGCGTTCCGGGGCGTGCCCCGTCAGGACCCGCAGGAGGGTCGACTTGCCGGCGCCGTTCGGGCCCAGGATCGCGACGCAGGCACCGGCCCCGATCTCGAGATCGAGCCCCTCGAGGACGGGCCGGCGACCGTAGGTGAGGCTGACGCCGCGCAGGGCGAAACCGTCGGCCATCGCTAGCCCTCGTAGCCGGCGCGCGCCCGGCGCAGGATGAGCAGGAAGAACGGGGCCCCGACGATGGCGGTCACGACGCCGACGGGCAGCTCGCCGGGGATGCGGGCGACGAGGTCGGCGAGGGCGAGGAAGACGCCCCCGACGATGGCCGCCAGGGGCAGCACGAGCCTGGCGTTGGGCCCGACGACGAGGCGGACGAGGTGGGGCACGATGAGCCCGACGAAGCCGATGAGGCCGCTGACGGCAACGGCGGCCGCGGTCACCAGGGCGGCCAGGGCCAGGAGGATGGCCCGCTCGCGGCGAACGGCGATGCCGAGGTTGGCGGCGGCCTCCTCGCCCAGCAGGAGGGCATTGAGGCTGCGCGCCCGGACCAGGATCAGCAGCGAGCCGATGACGATCAACGGGGTCGCCACGGCCAACTGCGGCCACGACGCGCTCGAGAAGCCGCCGAGCAGGTAGAAGACGATCTGACGGAGCTGGGCGCCCGAGGCGTACATCGCCACGGCCAGCCCCGCCGCGAGCAGGGAGCCGACGGCGTAGCCGGTCAGCAGCAGCGAGGTCAGCGACGAGAGGCTTGTCGTGCGCGAGAGGCGCCACACCGTCGCCACCGCGATCAGCGCCCCGGCGAAGGCGAAGAGGTGGAGCAGGCCGAAACCGAGCAACGCGACGTGGACCGGGATGATCACCGCGATGGCCGCCCCGAGCGCGGCCCCGGAGGCCGTGCCGAGCACGTAGGGATCGGCCAGCGGGTTGCGCAGCAGGCCCTGGAGGGTCGTGCCGGCGACGGCGAGCCCGGCCCCGACGACGACCGCCGTCAGCACGCGGGGCAGGCGCAGGTCGAGGATGATCGTTTCGGCCGAGGCCGGCCAGGTGACGGCCACCGGCCAGCCCAGCAGCCGATGGGCGAGGATGCCGACCGTGTCGCCGACCGGCACAGGCACGTTGCCGAGCGCGACCCCGGCGACGATGACCACGGCCAGGGCCACGAGCCCGCCCACCGCCACGGCCAGCGGCCGGTGACGGAGTGCCTCAAGCCGTCCGAGGCGGACGGCCGGCGCCGGATGGACCGCGGCCCGAGTGCTCACGACGCCACCCGACGGCTCACAGCAGGCCTCGACCGCTCACGGCAGCACGAGATCCGGGTGGATGGCGAGGGCCAGGGCGGCCAGGCCGTCCGCGAGACGCGGTCCGGGGCGGGTGACGGTGACGTCGTCGACGGGGCGCAGCGCGCCGCTCTTGACGGCGGTCATGCCGCTCCAGCCGGGCAGCGCGGCGATCTGCGCCGGCGTGTCGCCGTAACCGGCCCCGGTGGCCAGCACGATGACCTGCGGATCGGCGGTCACGAGGCGTTCCAGGGAGATGGCGTAGTCGGTCTTGGAGCCCGTCGTGATCGGATCGCCGCCGGCCAGCCTGACCATGTCGGCCACGAACGAGTCATCGGCCGGGCCGTAGATCTCGGGATCGGAACCCAGCTCATAGAAGGTGCGCGGGTGGTCGAGCTTGGTGGTGACAGCCGAGATGGCATCGATCCGCGCCTGCATCGCGGTCGTCATGGCCCGTGCGGCGGCGCCCGCACCGACCGCGTCGCCGATGAGATCGATGTCGTGGAGGACGCCGGGCACGTCGCCCGCATAGAGGACGATGACCGGGACGCCCATCTCCCGGATCTTGATGACGTCCGGCGGGGTCTTGGCGCCGTTGCCGAGAGCCAGCACGAGGTCCGGGTGGAGCGTCACCAGCTGCTCCATGAGGACACCCTGATAGGTGGCCACGTCGGGAAGCGCGGCGGCCTCCGGCGGGTAGTCGTCGGATGCCGTACCGCCCACGAGGCGGGCGCCGGCGCCCAGGGCGAAGACGGTCTCGGTGTTGGCGGGCGAAAGGCTGACGACCCGTTGCGGCCGGGCCGCCAGGGTCACGGCGGTCCCCTCGTCGTCGGTAAGCGTGACGGGGAAGGCGGGCGCCGAGGTGGCAGATGCCGAGGGCGCCGGGCTGGCGGTCGGGGTGGGGGCAAGCGTCGGTGGAGCGGCCGCCGAACAGGCCGCCAGGGCGATCGCCGCCAGGAGCGCGGCGAGGCCGCCAGGGAACGAACGACCCCTCGCCGGATGCGGGGAGGGGTCCTGAAGGTAGTCGCGCACGGTGGTGCCTGCCCTTTCTCTCGAAGGTTCGAGCACGACCGCGGGCCCGGCGACCGGACTTCCAGCGCCGACGACGTGTCGGGCGGACTGGTAACCGTAGCGGGACTGTGCCGGAGTTCCACCGGCTTCGCGGACCCCGCGGTCCAGGTTGTTCGATTGTCGGTCGCAGTCTAGTCGATAAGCCTTCGCTAAGCGGCGCCGGGCAAACTTCCCGCACCGCCTCCTCCCGCCACCCGACAGCCGCCGGAGGAGGTCCGATCGATGAGGGTCGTGGCACGCCTGTGGCATCGACTCCTGGCCCTGCTGGCCGCCCTGACCGTCGCTCTCACGGTCGCCGTCGGGCCGGCGCACGCCGACTACTACCCCGCCAGCGTCTACTCCAACATCACCGCCTTCAGCCCATGCGTGGGGATGTCCAGCACGATCTCGGCCACCCTGCGCGACCTGACCAAGGACGCCTTCGTCTCGCTCGGCTACAGCGCGACAGCCTTCGGCGGCAAGGGCTTCACGAAGTCCACCGTGCTCGCTCGCGCGCCCTATGACATCGCCTTCTACGTCCACAGCCATGGCGACTTCTATGGCTCCGGCGACATCCAGGGCTTCCGGGAGGATGGCGGCGATTGCACGCAGTCCGTCGTCCTGGCCACCGAGATCAAGAAGGCCCGGACGACGCCCGAGGGCAACCTCACCGGGGCCAAGTTGGTCATCGCTTCGACCTGCCACCTCGCCGAGGCGCCCCGCAACGGCTACCCGGCGATGTCCGAGGCCTTCGGCATCGAGCGCAGCAAGAGCGACCCGAGCGGGGCCGGCTATCGGGGCCCGGAGTTCTTCCTGGGTTATCGAGGTCTCGCCTGGACCGACGACATGCTCCGCTACGAGTCCGCCTTCTGGGGCTACGTCGCCGACGACTTCGATCTCGGCGACGCGTTCCGCCTGGCCTTGAGCGGCAACACGCTGCGCCGGGGAACCACCCCCGACTGGTTCGGTTCGTACACCTACAGCGGCCGGGCCCAGCCCAGCTCGCCCTGCACCACCTGCGCCTGAGGAGCCGACGATGACCACCTTCCGGTCCCGCCAGTCTCTCGTTCACCTCTCGTTGCGGGCCGTGCTGCCCGCCCTGGCCGTGGCCTGGCTGCTGGCCGGCCAGGGGCACCCCGCCGAGGCCACCAAGGCCGACATGCGCCGCCCCGGGGAGGCGCTCGTCCGCCCGATGGACCTGGCCGTCGGCGAGCAGGCCGCCATCCGCAGCCGCGCCGGCACCGTCGCTCGCGCGCTCGGCATCAGCGGGGCTGCCGGTTCACCGACGCGCAGGTACGAGGCCCTCGACCATGCCGTCATCGACGAGGTGGCCATCGAGCGACCGGACGGCGGCCGCCTGGCCGTCCTGCGCTTCGAGGCCGACCGGGGCAGCCTGCGCAGTTTCGTGCGCCTCGGCTGGTCGCGCGACGATGATGCGACCCGGGTCAGCCTCGCCACCGCGCCGACCGCCGCCGCTCGCTTCTCCGCGGCCGCCGGGATGGCCGCCGCGACCGCGCCGCCGGAGGCCGCCTGGGATGCGGCCATGCGGGCGTGGCAGGTGACCTGGCCGCGCGTCCTCGACGGCCTCCCGGCGCCCGGCGAGGGCCTCACGGTCTGGGTCTACCCCGGCGGCCGGCTGGCGGCCCTCCGTCGGATCGAGACGCCGGCGGCTTCCGCACCCCTCCTGCGCGTCACGCCTGAGCAGGCCCAGGCAGCCGCGACCGCCTGGGCGACGGCCGCGGGCATCCCGCCCGGGATCCTCGACCCGGACGGCGCCCCGGCGCTCGCCTGGGTGCCGCCCAACGACTTCGCCAGTACCGGCGGTGCCGACGTCACCGAGGCGCGCCTCCATCTCGCCTACCTCGCTCAGTTCACGATCCATCTGCCCAACGGCGACGTGCACGAGATGCTCGTCTTCGTCGACGCCGGGTCCGGGACCGTCATCGGCGGTTCCGAGACGGCCTGATGCGCGCCACCCGCCGATCCGCCGTCCTCGAGGCGGTGGCCCTGCTCGCGGTGCTGGTCCCTGCCCTGGTCGCGGCGTGCGCCCGACTGACGCCGCCTCCGTCGCCCGACTCGGCGGCGACGCCCTCTCCCGCTGCCTCCCCCACGGCCTCGTCCGGGCCGACGCTCGCGCCGTCACCGAGCGCATCGGCTTCAGCGCCGCGCTACCCGGTGCTGCTGATCCGGGCGGACGAGGCCGATGGTCTGCGCTGGTTCGCGACGGACCCCGGCGACCCTACCCGGCGCCATCCGCTCGCCGTGCCGGCGGGGGTCACGGACCTGGGCCCGGCGGCCGCCGACGGCAGCGTGGCGCTGACCTCCCCGTCGCTGCTCGTCATCGCCGTCCTGCGCGGGGGCGCGCTCGTGGCGACCCGGACGGTCGACCTCGGCAGGCTCGGGCTCGGTCCCGCCTCACCGGCCTGCCGCGGGCCGGAAGGGAGCGTGACCATCGCCGACGAAGCGACCCTCGCCCTGACCGTCATCCCGGCCGCCGGGTCGGCCATAGCCATCGACGTCCCCGACGCCCTCGGCGAGTGCGCCTGGCTGCCCGACGGCCGGCTACTGGCCGTCCGCGAGGACGACCGCCTCGTCGTGGCCGATCCGCGGACGGGCCGGGCCCGGGCGGTCGGCGGCGGCAGCGGCCGCCATCCCACGACCGGCGGCGGGCTGCTCGCGCTCGTCGACCGGAGCGGGCCGACGCGCGTGGTCTTGCGCGCCGCGGGTCTGGGCGGCCCGAGCGGAATCACCCTGGGACCCGCCGACTTCGTCATCGACCCCGGTCCCGACGAGCTGATCACGCGGGCTGAGCTCACGCCGGACGGCACCTGGTTGGCCGTCGACGTGACGCTCGACCCGGAGGGCTCGGCCGCCCGCCGGCTGCGGCTCTATCGGCTCGGGGCGGGCGGGGCGATCCTGGCCACGGAGGTTCCGCTCGGCAGCGGGGAGCAGGTGATCGTCATGCCGGCGTCGTGACGCCGGGGTCCGGGCGGCCGGCGGGACGCGACCGGCCGCTGGATCTGCGCTGGACCTTGTTCAGGCGCTGACCGCCGCCTCGCTGGAGAGCAGCGACACCTGGGCCGCCGCGGGCAACATGTCGCCGAGCATCTTCTGCAGGGCGAGGATATGGACGCAGGTCTGCCAACTGTGGAAGTAGTGGCAGGTGCACTGCCAGCCCTCGGCATCGAACGAGACGCGGTGCGTGTCGTTGTCGCCACGGAACTCGAGCGAAAGCCGGTCGAAGGTGATCCGATCGGTCTCGCGAGCGTAGCGATTCGCCTTCTCGATCTTGCCGATGAGGCTGGAATGCATCGAGCGGTCCTCCATCGGCCCGGCCGGCGTCAACGCGTCGACCGAGCGCCTGCTGCAGCGCCGTGCCGATCGCCTGCCCGAGCGACCGGGGAGCGGCGGACCTGAACGTAGCCTACACCCCCGGAGCCCCCTCGGCCATGCGCGCCTTGAGGCCGGCGATGGCCTCGACGGGAGTCGGGTCGAGGCCGTAGAGGAGGCCGAGATAGGCGCTCGTGAAGTCGCCCACGACGATGCCGTAGGCCGCCTGGGCGAGCGGGCCCCGGCCCTCGACGGGCACGAGCTGGTGGTCGATGTGGGCGGCCGCCAGGAGCTCCGCCGTGGCCGCACGGCGGAGCTCGTTGCGGGGGTGATCGTCGCCGCTGGCCAGCAGGACCACGAAGAGGTGGTCGCGCAGGAGGGCCGGCTGGGCGTAGCCGACGATGGCGTTGTGGGTCGCCTCGGGCAGCTCCTCCCAGGCAGCCCCACTCTTCCCGTTCTCGTTGAGCTGCGTCTTCCAGCGCCGCGCGACGGGGGCCAGGAAGCCGGCCGCCTCGACGATGGGCAGCCGGTCCAGGAGCGACCAGGCCAGCCGCTTGGCGACGTTGCGCTCGGTGAGCACGGCTGGCGCGCAAGCCGCGACCGCGGCCTCTGCGGCCTCCACGGCCGCCGCGATGACGTCGTCGCCGAGGGCCAGAAGGCCGGCCCGCTCGAGTAGCCCGGCCAGCAACAGCATCGTCAGGCCGAGGGCCGCCCGGGGCTGGCCGGCGGCGGGGAAGCCGACGTAGGGCAGCTCGGCCGAGCGGGCCACGGACAGGAGCGGTCCGCCGCCCGCCAGCACGACCACGGGGCAGTGCCGCTCCAGCGCCGTCGTCAGGGCGGCCACGGTCTCCTCGGTCGCACCGCTGAAGGAGGAGGCGACGACGAGCGTGTCCGGGCCGATGAAGGCCGGCAGTTCGTAATCGCGCACGGTCACCAGGGGCACCCGCAGGCGGTCGCCGAAGATGCCGCGCACGAGGTCCGCGCCGATGGCCGAGCCGCCCATGCCCAGGACCGCCACGGCTCTGGCTGCGCGGTAGCGGGCCGGCAGCGTCAGCGCCCGGGTGCGCTGCCAGCCATCCTGGAGTTGGGCGGGGAAGGCGGCGATGGCGGCTAGCATCGCCGACCGGTCGAGGACCGCGAGCGCCGCCGGGTCGTCCAGGGACGGCGCCTTCATGCGCCCCGCAGCAGCGCTTCGCCCGCGGCGATGCAGGCATCGGCCACGGCCTGCGAGGTCGCCTCCGTGTAGACCCGCACCAGGGGCTCCGTGCCGCTGAAGCGGACCAGCAGCCAGGAGCCGTCTCCGACCACGAACTTGAAGCCGTCATTGGTGGTCAGGGGCACGACCTGGGTCACGGCCTGGCCGGCCAGCTCCCTCGGCGCGCTGCCCCGCAGCTGCTCGAAGAGGCGGGCCTGGAGGGCGGGATAGGCGTCGCGCTCGATGTGCGTGTCGACCCGCTGATAGAAGCTCGGGCCGGCGATCTCGTGGAAGCGCTCGATCGCCTTCGAGACCGGCCAGCGGCCGGCGGCCCGCTCGCGGATGAAGAGATCGAGCAGGAGCAGGTCGGCGTAGATCCCGTCGCGCTCGGGCAGGTGCATCCCGAACCCGTAGCCGCCCGATTCCTCGCCCCCGAACATCGCGCCGGTCTCGATCATCTTGGCCCCGACGTACTTGAAGCCGACCGGGGTCTCGTGCACGGCGACGCCGTAGCGCTCGCCGAGGCGCTCGGCCATCGAGGTCTCGTTGACGCTCTTGACCACCGGCTCGCGCAGCCCGCGGTGCTCGAGGAGGTAGTACATCAGCAGGCCGTAGACCTCGAGCTGATGCATGAAGACGCCCCGCTCGTCGATCGCTCCGCCCCGGTCGGCGTCGCCGTCGAGGAGCAGCCCGATGTCGTAGCCGCCGGCCGCGACCGTCCGCAACGCCTCGTCGATGTGCGGCCGGATCGGCTCCGGGTTGATGCCCCCGAAATAGGGGTTGCGCTCGGTGTGGATCTCGGCCACGCGGATCCGCCCGCCCGCCAGCAGGCGGGGGATCCAGCCCGCCCCGCAGCCGTACATCGGCTCGACGAAGACCGACAGGTCGGCCGCCCGGAGCGCGTCCAGGTCGAGCGAGCGGCGCACGTACAGCTCGTAGCCGGGGTACGGGTCGAAGCGCTCGACGAGCCCGGCGGCCGTGGCCTCGGCGAAGGGCCGACGGGGGATGGCCGTGCCCCCGTTCCGGGCGATGGCCGCCTCGAGGACCGTCAGGATCTCCGGCCCGGCGGCCGAACCGGTCGGCGCCTTGACCTTGAAGCCGTTGTCCGTCCAGGGGTTGTGGCTGGCGGTGATGACGATGCCGGCCGCGGCGCCCCGCTGGAGCACCTCGAAGGAGCACATCTGGGTGGGCACCGCCTCGACCGCGAAGGCGACCGGGATGTCGTGGGCGAGCAGGACCTCGGCGGCCGCCATGGCGAAGAACTCGCTGACGAAGCGGCGGTCGTAGGCGACCACGACGCCCTTGGCGGCGGCGCCCTGCCCAAGGACGTAGCGGGCCACCCCGTCGGCGCAGCGGCGCACGTTCTCGAAGGTGAAGTCGTCGGCCACCCGTGCCCGCCAGCCATCGGTCCCGAAGACGATGCGGGTCGGCACGGGGACCTCGGAGATGATCGGCATGACGGCTCAGCTCTCTCCTGCGGCGACGCGGTCCAGGAGCGCCTCGACGACATCGCGCCGGCCGGCCGCGCCCACGAGCAGGGCGCTCGGCCCCGCCTCGCCGTCAATCGTACCCGGCCCGGACCCCAGCACCAGGCGCCCAGCGAGCCGGCGCACCACGAGATCCCGGGGCCCGGCCTGGGCCCGACCGCCGGCCTCGACGACGGTGCCCTCGATGCCCGGGGCACCGAGCGCGTCGAGGAGGGCGGCCCAACTCCCGAGGTCGCTCCAGGGCACCGGCATGCCGACCATCACGACCTGACCGGCGGCAGCAGCGGCCTCCATGACCGCGCGATCGACCGAGGCCGCCGCGATCGCGCCATAGGCCCCTTCCAGGCGGCCCTCGGCGAGGCCCTGCTCGATGAGCCCGAGGATGGCCGGCGCATGGGCCGCGAACGCCGCCCGGAGCGCCCGCCGGCGAGCGACGAAGATCCCGGCGTTCCAGGCGACGCCCGGGTGCGCCAGCAGCGCCTCCGCCTCTTCACGGCGGGGCTTCTCGATGAAGGCCCCGAGCCGGTAGGCATGGAGGCCCTCGACCGCCTGCGCGGCGGCGAGATCCGGCCGCAGGTAGCCGTAGCCGGTGGCCGGGAAGGTCGGCCGGATGCCCAGCGTCACGAGCGGATCGGCGACCCCGCACGCGCCGCGACTCAACGCCTCCGCCACCCCGATCACGTGGCGATAGACCGCCGCATCGCCGATGGCGTGATCGGCGGGCAGGACCGCCAGGACGTCGTCGTCGGCACGGTCGATGCCGACCACGGCCAGGGCGACGGCCGCCGCCGTGTTGCGCCCGAGGGGCTCCTCGAGGACGGTCGCCGCGGGCAGCTGGGCGCGCACGAGGGCCCCGTAGCGGCGGTCGGTGACGACGTAGACGTCGCGCGGCGCCACGAGGCCGACCAGCCGATCGGCGGTGAGCTGGAGGAGCGAGCGGTCGCCGAGGAGGGGCAGGAAGGGCTTGGGCCGCTCGGGCGTGCTCAAGGGCCAGAGGCGGGTCCCGCCGCCGCCCGCCAGGATGAGGGTATACATCGACC
>JBIOIE010000045.1:0-9801 GCA_044449605.1 Candidatus Limnocylindrales bacterium
CGTGGCCAAGGCCGCCCTGGAGGCGAGCGTGCGCTACCTTGCCGCCGACCTGGGGCCCGCGGGCATCCGCGTCAACGCCATCAGCGCTGGCCCGGTCCGCACGCTTGCAGCCGCCGGCGTCGCCGGCTTCAAGGGTCTCTATGGGGAGTTCCGGGACGTCGCGCCCTTACGCCGCAACATCACCACCGAGGACGTGGGCGGGGCCGCGGTCTACCTGGCCAGCGATCTGGCGGCGGGCGTCACCGGCGAGGTGCACTACGTCGACGCCGGCTTCAACGTCCTGGGGGTCGCCGTCCACGAGGGCTGACGGGGACAACGAAACGCCCGAAGGAACCGCCGCTCCGGCGACGGTCGGCCGGGCCACCATTGCTGACGGTCCTTCCGCTCGTCTCCCCCCTTCGCCTTGCGGCTCGGGGGTTCAAGTGCGAGGCCCCTTCGGGCAAGACCTAATCTAGCCGTCGCTGGCGGGCCTGTCTACGGCGGTTATCCACGACTTTGGGCCGGCTCGGAGAGTTATCCACCGCGCATCCCCGAAGGGCCGTCAAAGAGGGGCCCGCGGGCCGCCGTCCGACCCACTGGCGCCACGGCAGCGGCCCATCTTCGACCGTGCCACCATGGCCCGATGCGCATCCCCGATCTCGGCCGCGACGGGCAGGGCTGGGTGGTCCTGCAGATGCTGTGCATCGCGGCCATCGCCGTCGCCGGCGCGGTCGGTCCGGCCTGGGTGGGCGCGTTGCGGATCATCGTCGGGGCTCTCGGTATCGCCCTGATCGGCGCCGGCTGGGTCCTCGGGATCGTCGGCTGGCGGGCCCTGGGCACCGCGTTCTCGCCGAACCCGCGGCCTGTCTCGGGCGGCCAACTGGTGGTGACGGGCATCTATGCGCGCGTCCGCCACCCCATCTACGGCGGCCTGATCCTGGCCGCAATGGGCTGGGGCCTGTCCACGGCCAGCCTCCCGGCCCTCGGCCTGGCCGCCGTCCTGGCGGCGATCTTCCTCCTGAAGTCGGTGCGCGAGGAGGCGTGGCTGCTCGAGCGGTATCCCGGCTACGCTGCCTATCGTCGGCGGACGAACCGCTTCCTGCCGAGCCCGATCCGCATCCGGAGGCCCGCCTGATGCCGCCCTGGACGGCGCACCGGTTCGACCCCGAGGCAGCGCTGCCCGGCCCTCCGGAGCCCGGCGCCGGCGCGGCGACGCCCGAGCTCCGGTCCGGTCCGCCCTGGGCGATGACCGAGATGATCGCCGCCGAGCCGGCTCTCGCCGGACGCCTTCTGCGCCGGCTGGCCATAGGCGACGGTCCGGCCGCGCGGCTGGCCGACGAGATCCGTTCCGTGGCCGGCGCCGGCGACCCGATCCGGGTCGTGGGCTGCGGCACCAGCGAGCACGGGGCCCAGGCCCTGGCCCTCATCGTCGGCTCGGCGCTGGCCGGGACCGGTGCCCGGGGTGTGGCGATCGAGGCCGTGCAGGCCTTCGAGGCGAGCCTCCTGCCCCAGGCCGGTGGTCTCGTCATCGGCATCTCCCACGAGGGGGGCACGGAGGCCACGATCGCGGCCCTCGCCTCGGCCCGGGCGGCGGGCTCGCGCACGGCGGTCATCACGGCCGATGGGGGTTCGCCCGCCGCGGCCGCCGCCGACCTCGTGATCGCCACGGGCGAGATGGACGCGAGCTGGTGCCACACCGTGGGCTACCTGTCGCCGCTCCTCGTCGCGACCGCCCTGGCGGGCCACCTGGCTGGCCATCAGCCGGATGCGGACGCCGTCCGCGCCGGGCTCGCGGGCGGAGCTGATGGTGCCGCCGCGATCTCGCTCGCCGCAGCCCTCGCCCCGTCGCACCACGTGTTCGTCATCGGCTCTGGCGCCGACCGCCCGGCTGCCCGTGAGCTGGCCCTCAAGATCGAGGAGGCGACGTGGCTGCCGGCCACGATGTGCGACCTGGAGACGTTCCTGCACGGCCACCTCCCGGCGGCCGACGCCGGGACCGGGTTGGTCCTGCTCCTCTCCGACCAGGACCGCCTCGATGCCCGCGCCGCCCGGGCGGCCCAGGCCCTCTCGGCGGCCCACGAGATCGGCCTTCGGGCCGGGGCCATCCTGGGCGATGCCGCGGCCGCGGCGCTGGGCGACGCCCCGATCGTCGCGGGACGGCTGCGCGCGGTGCCGCCGGCCGGGCTGGACGGACCGGCCGCGGCCCTGCTGGCGACGGTGACGCCGCTGCAGCTGCTGACCGAGCGGCTGGCCCGGGTCCGGGGCACGAACCCCGATCTCATCCGCCGGGACCAGTCGGCCTACCTGCGCGCCTCCGACGCCGCCCGCTGACCGGTGCCGCGGGCCGACGATCGCGCCGCCAGGGATCGGCCGTTCAGCAGCCCCGCTCGGCGCGCTCGTCGGCGCTGACGGTGGTGATGATGATCTCCAGCGCCCGTACGAAGGCGTCCCGGTCGCCCTCGGGGATGGCCGCCAGGAAGTGTGCGTCGACCCCGTCGAGATACGTCGGTGAGGCCGCCTGGAGGCGCGCCTGTCCTGCCTCGGTGAGGCAGGCGAACGCCCCCCGGGCGTCGGTCGGGCAGGCCAGCCGCTCGACGTAGCCGTCCTCGACGAGCCGGTCGACGAGACGGCTCACGCCGCTCCGCGTGAGCACGAGCCGGTCGGCCAGCTCGCTCATGCGCAGGCGGCCGGCCTCGGCCATGGCGAGCTGGAGGAGGGCGTCGTAGTCGGCAAGCGAGAGCGCCTGGCCTGCCTCCAGGGCGAGCTCGAGTCGGCGCGACACCGCGGCATGGGCCCGGATGAAGGCGAGCCAGGGTGCCAGCCGCGGCTCGACGTGTGGCTCGATCCGGGCCTCGGCCGATGCGTCTCGATGGCGCCCGCCGACAGGCGCAGCGGAACTGGTCATGGCCCGGATGATAACGTGCCCGCTGGATGGTTGACGGGGAAACTTCCGCGCCCGATCAGGGCTGCGCGGGTGGCCGACGGCGGACAGGCTTCGAGCCCCGGGGCGTCGTGGATCTTCGAGCCCGAGGCGCCTTCGCCGGGCGCACCTCCGGGGCGGCGTCGGGGACAGCTTCGGGCTTGGGCGGCGAGTCCTCGGCCCGCAGCTCCGCGAGGGCAGCCTCGACCGAGTCCACGCCCCTGCCATCGAGGCGATCTCCCAGCCGGGCCAGCAGGCCATCCCGATCGCGGACGACCCGCCAGTCGAGGTAGACGCGCCGCTCGTAGGCGTGGAGGCTGAGGGGCAGCCCGTCCCGATGCCATCGTGCGCACGAGGCCAGGTGCTCGAGGCTGCTGACGTGGTCGCGGAAGACGACCCAGGCATCCGCGTCGCGCGGCAGGTCGAGGGCCGTCGCCAGGGTCTCCGAGCGGCGCCCTTTGGCGGCGCCGTCGGCGAAGTGGGCGCTGCGTCGTAGGACGCCCTGCGCCTCGGCGTAGCGGGCGTTGACCACGACCAGGGCCCGCTCCTCGCCACGCCGATTGGTGAAGGCGAAGACGTCGTCGTTCGCCGCGCCGTCGGCACCGACCAGGTCGAAGAGGCGGAAGTCGCGGGCCTCGGCGAAGAGGCCACGGCGGCGCAGGAGCGGGAAGATCTCCCGCTCGTGGCGCTCGATCAGGCCGGCATTCGGCTGCTCGTCCCAGCGGGCGCGGCGGAACTCCATGCCGTACTTCTCGGCGTAGCCCTCGATCTGGCCGTGGCCGAACATGGGCAGGCCGGGCATCGTCACGAGCAGGGTCGCCGCGCAGAAGTAGCGGTCGCCGTCCCCGAACTGGTCGAGGGCCGTCCGTTCGTCGGGGTTGTTCAGGAAGTTCACGAAGCGCTTGAGGACCTCCGGGTCGAAGGCCAGCGTCTCCTTGACCAGGGCCCGGTAGTCGGCGTTGCGCTCGTCGCGGAGCATGTGCATGAAGGCGCTGTTGTAGACGCGGTGCATGCCCAGCGTGCGCACGAAGTAGCCCTCGAGCATCCAGAAGGCCTCCGCCAGCAGGAGCGTGTCGGGCGCCTCCGCTGCGACCCGATCGACGACCTCGCGCCAGAACTCGACGGGCATGGCGCGCTCGAAGGCCGCGCTCGAGAGACCCTGTCCGACGCGCGTGGGGACGGCATCGCCGCCGCCGCCCGGCGGCGGGTACCAGAGCCGCTGGATGTGCCGCCGGGCCAGGGTCATCGCGGCGTCGAAGCGGATGATCGGCGAGCGCCGGGCGACGTCGAGGATGGTGGCCATGACCGCCTCGCGCACCTCGGGCTTGAGGTAGTCGAGCTGGGCCGTGTCGTTCCAGGGCAGGCTGGTGCCGTCGTTGCCGTGGTAGATGTAGCGCGCCTCGCCGCTGGTCCGATCGACGCGCTCGAAGACGACCGCGGCATCGCTGCGGTCCCAGTAGCCGTCCTCGAGCCGGATCGCCACAGGCTGGTCCGGCGAAAGGTCCGGGCCGCTGAAGGAGTAGGTCGGGATGGGCGGCTCGGGCAGCCAGATGAAGCGCTCGGGGTGCTCGATGACCCAGCGCGAATCGATGCCCATGTGGTTGGGGACCATGTCGCTCGAGAGGCGGACGCCGTGGGCCAGGGCCCGTCCGCGCAGATCGGCCAGGGCGGCCTCGCCGCCCAGCTCGTCGGCGATGGCGTAGTCGTCCAGGGCGTAGGCGGAAGCCGCGGCCTCGGTATCGCCCATGCGCTGCTTGATCTCCGCGGAGGCGCGGCTGCGCTGCCAGAGCCCGATGAGCCAGAGCCCATTGATGCCCCGTCGTGCGAACGTCGCCAGTTCCTCGTCGGGGATCTGGTCGAGGGTCTGGATCGGCCGTCCGTAGGCGCGCGAGAGCTGGTCGAGCCAGACGTGGGTCGACTTGGCGATGAGGACGACGCCCGGCATCCACTCCCGGTCCGCCGAGAAGGCTTCCCGGTCGGGGTCGCCGGCCCGGGCCCGGATGCCGATGGCCTCGGAAGCGCCGGCGGCGGCGACTCCGGCCATCCCTCGCAGACGCGCGGCATGGTCCTGCTCGGCCAACACGTCCAGGGCAAGTTGGAGGCCCTCCAGGAGGTCGCCGAGGACGTCCGCCCAACGGTCCCGGATGAGCCGGATCTGGGCGGCCAGAGAGTGGGGCGCGTCACGAGCGGGCGCTGAGAGGGCGTCCAGCAGCCCCGCTCCGCCCACCCCGGCCTTGGCATCGGGCACGACGAGGGCCAGGCTGGCCTCGAAGGCATCGGCCGCGCGCCCGGTCGCTGCCGCCTCCGCGCGGCCGTCGTCGAAGAGTGGCCGGAAGGGGGTCAGGGCCGGGTTCCGCAGCGCCAGCCGACGCAGGAGCAGCTCCTCGAGGACCGCAGCTCGACCCTCGGCACCGGCGAGATCCCCGGTCGGCGGGACCTCGCCCCGATAGGCGGCCGCGCTCGGGTAGCGCGTGGCGTACGGCGTCAGGCCGGCTCGCAGTCCCTTCGCCCCGAGCTCCACCTCCACTGCGGCCGCGGCCCGCCGAACCGCCCCCTCCGCACCCGAGCCGCCCAGCACCTCGGCCAGGCGATGGAGCGACTCGTGGAGGAGGCCGGCGGCAAGCAGCTCTCCCGGATCCACGGCCATGCGGGCCGCCAGCCGCCGGACGGCCGGCAGGTCGATGCGCAGGGCGCCGGCCTCGATCGCGAGGGGCCGGCCCCCGGCTCCGTAGCGGTCGCGGGCGGTCCGGGCGAGGCGGTACTCGACGATGGCCACCTAGCGCTCCAGCGCGGTGATCTTCTCCACCCGCCGGGCGTGGCGGCCGCCTTCGAAGGACGCGGCCAGGAACGCCTCGACGCAGGCCCGCGCCATCTCGCTGCCCACGATCCGCGCGCCCATGGCCAGCATGTTGGCGTCGTTGTGCTGCCGACCGAGGCGCGCCGTGACCGGATCGGTGGCCTCGACGCAGCGGATGCCCCGGATCTTGTTGGCCACGATCGCTTCGCCCGTGCCGCTGCCGCCCAGCACGATGCCCAGGGCGCACTCCTCGGCGGCGACGGCCCGCGCGGCCGGGGCGACGAAGTCCGGGTAGTCGACCGGCTCGGTCGAGTCGGTGCCGAAGTCGACCGGCTCGTGGCCGGCGGCGCGCAGCCACTCGATGACCGAGCCCTTGAGCGCGAACCCGGCATGGTCGGCGGCGACGGCGATACGCATCCCCCGCGGCCTCACTCGGCCCGGCGCATCGGGCCGGAGGCGGTGTTGTTGACGCGGGACTCGGCGGCCTTGATGCGCGACTCGACGAGGACCGCGCAGGCCTCCTCGATGTCGTCGGTGACCATGAGCATGCCGATGTCGGCGAGGTCGATGTTCGCGTCCCGGGCGACCGGGTCGGCCAGCCAGTCGATCAGCCCCCGCCAGTAGGCCGACCCATAGAGGACGATCGGGAAGTGCTCGATCTTGCCGGTCTGCACGAGGGTCACGGACTCGAACAGCTCGTCGAAGGTCCCGAACCCGCCCGGGAAGATGACGAAGCCCTGGGCGTACTTGACGAACATGACCTTGCGCACGAAGAAGTAGCGGAAGCGGACCTCGAGGTCGAGGTAGGCGTTGGAGCGCTGCTCGTGGGGCAGTTCGATGGAGCAGCCCACGGAGAAGCCGCCGGCGCTCTTGGCGCCCTTGTTGGCGGCCTCCATGATGCCCGGGCCGCCGCCGGTGATGACCGTGAAGCCGGTCTCGGCGAGGCGCACGCCGAGCCGCTCGGCGGCCGCGTAGTAGGGGTCGCCTTCCTCCGTTCGCGCCGAGCCGAAGACCGTCACCGCCGGACCGAGATGGGCGAGGGCGTCGAAGCCCTCCACGAACTCACCGGTGATGCGCAGCGTCCGCCAGGCGTCCGTCTCGAGGAAGGACGTGTCGGCGTACGGCGCCGGCTGGAGCAGGCGGTGGTCCTCGGTCGCCCGGCTGCGCCGGGGGTGGGATCCGGTCATCGCCGCAGCATACCCGCTGGTGCTCGACGACCTCGCCCCAGGGGGCAGGACGAAGCGTCCGCCGGTATACTGGGTGGGAGTATCGAGACGGCGTCCGCCAGGGCGCTCGGACCAGGAGGCGAGTGAACGCATGGCCACTGCGATCGATCCCGTCTGCGGCATGACCGTCCAGACCGAGGGCGCCCCGTACAGCTACGAGTACAAGGGCACGACCTACTACTTCTGCAGCAAGGGCTGCCTGCTCGAGTTCAAGGACGACCCCGAGCGCTTCCTGGCCTCCGGCTACGAGCCCTCGATGTGAGGCTTCACCGCCCGCGCAGGTAAGCGGGCGATGAGCGGGCGTCGAGGGCCCGCTAAGCGGCGCCGATTAGGGTCTGTGGCAGCTCGAACGACGGTCGGCCGACCGCCCGCGGGCCCATCGAGGAGCACCGCCCATGCTCATCCGGATCGTCGCCGGGAACCTTCTCGGCCGGCCCTTCGGCCTGGTCGCTCTGGCCGCCCTCCTCGCCCTGATCGGCCTGGCCGCCATCCTGGTCGGGCTCGACTTCGACCTCGACGCCGTGCTGTCCGACCCGGTCGGCAGCTGGCGCTGGGCTTTGCTGGCGAAGGCCGCCTAGCCGCTTCTCAGCGTGACCCGCCCCCGGCGCCCGCGTCGGCCGTCAGGCGCTGGGCTAGATAGACCGGCAGGGCGGAGAAGATCAGCACGACCACGGCCACGACGTTGACCACCGGCCCCTGGTTGGGGCGCAGGTAGTTGTCGAGGATCCAGAGGGGCATCGTCTTGAGCGACCCCGCCGTGAGGCGGGTGACGATGACCTCGTCGAACGACAGGGCGAAGGCCAGCAGCGCGCCCGCCAGCATGGCCGAGCGAAGGCGCGGGAAGGTCACGAACCGGAAGGTCTGGAGGGCGTCGGCGCCCAGGTCCATCGAGGCCTCCTCGATGTTCCGGGACCCCCGCCGCAGCCGGGCCGTGGCGTTGTTGTAGACGACCACGATGCAGAAGGTGGCGTGGGCGATGACGATCGTCAGCAGCCCGAAAGGGACACCGAAGGTCACGAAGGCATTGGAGAGGGCCACGGCGGTGACGATGCCGGGCAGGGCGATGGGCAGGATCACCAGGAACGAGACGGTCTGACGGCCGAAGAAGGTGTAGCGCACGACGGCGAAGGACAGCAGCGTCCCCAGGACGAGGGCCACAGCGGTCGCGCCGACGCCCGCCCCGAGGGAGACCAGGAGGGCGTCGCGGACCTCCGTGTTGGCGATGGCCGCCCGGACCCACTCCAGGGTGAACCCGGTGGGCGGCCAGGTCGGCACCTTGTTGACGTTGAAGGCATAGATGGCGATGAGGGCCAGCGGCACGTAGACGAAGAGCAGGGCGAAGCCGGTGCCCAGGCGGAGGATCCAGCGCACGCCCCTCGACGTCTCCATGGCGGCCCTAGAGGGACTCGAACGCGCCGGTGCGTCGGGCGGCCAGCAGGTAGCCGATCATCACCGCGACCGGGACGAGGGCATAGGCGGCGGCCAGCGGCAGGTCGTTGGCGATGCCCACGTTGTCGTAGACGATGGTGCCGATGAACTGCGTCCCGGTGCCCACCAGCCCGGGCACGATGTAGTCGCCCAGGGTCAGCGAGAACGTGAAGATCGAGCCGGCGATGACGGCCGGGATGGCCAGCGGCAGGACGACCCGCCGGAAGGTCGTGGCGGCGTGGCCGCCGAGGTCGCTCGAGGCCTCCAGGAGTGAGCGCGGGATCTGCTCGAGCCCGGCGTAGATGGGCAGCACCATGTAGGGCAGCCAGAGGTAGACGAAGACGAGCCAGACGGCGACGTCGCCGAGGCCCGGTCCCGAGAGCCCGATGGGTCGAAGAAGCGAATCGATGAAGCCGTTGGGCAGGAGCATCAGGCGCCAGGCGTAGACCTTGACGAGATAGCCCGACCAGAGCGGCAGGGTGATCGAGACGATGAGGAAGCCGCGCGCCCGGGGCGAGGCCACGCGGGCCATGAAGAAGGCGACGGGGAAGGCGATGACCGCGTCGGCCAGGGTGACCAGGGCGGCCATCACGATGGTCCGCACGGCCACGTCGCGGTAGACGGGCGTGGTCAGGATCTCCTCGAAGTTGGCCAGGGTCAGGGTCGAGCGGTCGATCGAGCCGGAGAAGGCGTCGAGGCGCCAGAACGCGGCCACGAACATCAGGCCGAGCGAGCCGAGGTAGGCGACCACGAGCCAGAGGAGGGGCGTGGAGAGGAGCAGCCCAAGCTGGAGGCGCGGGCGCCGGTAGAGGCCCGAGAGCAGGCGGCGCCCCGCCGGGTCAGTCGAGAGGGCCCGCCCGGCCCCGTGGTCAGTCATCGCTCCCTTCGCTCGGTCGAAGCGGCCCGAGGGCTCTGGCGAGCCCCCGGGCCGAAGATGGGCGGCGAAGGACGGGGATCAGCCCTTGATCTCGGTCCAGGCCTTGAGCCAATCGTCGTAGCCCTTGCAGACCGTTCCCCGGCTGTCGCCGCAGTTCGTCTGCGGCACGGTCCACAGGTAGACCTTGCCGAAGTAGGTCTCATCGGTGGCGTGGAACAGGTCGCAGTGGCCGGGCGACAGTGTCTCCGCGATGGGGCACGCCTTGGCATTCGAGGGCGCCTCGCCGAACCAGACCGCCACGTGGGCGTTCACGACCGGCGAGATGATCCAGTCGAGCCACTTGTACATGCAGTTGGGATGCTTGGCCTTGGAATAGACCATCCAGGTATCCGACCAGCCGGTCGAGCCCTCCTTGGGCAGGAGGTTGGAGCCGAGCGCGACGGGCGGTGTGGCCGCCAGCATCGTGTTGATCTGGTATTGCCAGGTCGTGCCCACCTGGACGGCGCCGGTGGTGAAGCTCTGGATCTGCTTCGTGGCGTCGCTCCAGTACTCACCGATGTTGGGCCGCTGGGCC
>JBIOIE010000046.1:0-9657 GCA_044449605.1 Candidatus Limnocylindrales bacterium
AGGTCTCGCGCGATCTCCCGGTTGGTGTGCCCGGTGGCGGCCAGGAGGAGGATCTCGCGCTCCCGCTCGGAGAGGGAGTCGTAGGCGTCCTCGGGGGTCTCCGAGGGGGTGTGGAGGACGTAGGTGTTGACCATCCGCGTGACGATCGCGGGGCTGACGTAGGTCTGGCCCCTTGCGATGCAGCGGAGGGCGGTGACGATGTCGGCCGGGGAGGCCTCGCGGGTCAGGAAGCCATCGGCGCCGGCTTTGAGGGCGAGGCTGAACTGCTCGGAGCCGCAGCGGCACTCGAGGGCCAGGACCTTGGCCGAGGGGCGCAGGGCGCGGATCGTCTCGATGGCCCCGAAGGCGGCGCAGCCCTCGCGCTCGAGGCACTCGGCGATGACGAGGTCGGGGCTCGTCCGTTCCAGCTCGGCGGCGAGGGCGGCGCGGTCCTCGACCTCGCCCACGACGCGCAGGTCGGGCTCGGCCTCGATGACCGCGCGCAACCCGGCGTTGACCATCGGGAAGCCGCCCACGGCGAGGAGCACGCTGAGCGGGGAGCCGCTGGGCCGGTGCCCGTTCGTCGTCACGATCGCCTCTTCTGGCTGCTCTTCCGGCACCCGCTCATGCGGGTTCCGGGTTTGCAGGGAAACTATCCCACCCGTGCGAGTGGGGCGGGATGGGCCATCGGTCACCGCGGGCAGTCCCCCGCGGCACCCCGCGGCCGGGTCTCACGGCCCGTGGGGTCCGGCAGGTGGCCCCGTGGGGCCTTCGGAACGGGCCCTCAGCCGCCCGAGGGCGATGGATTCGGGGATAGCGTGGGCAGGAGGATCGGGCTGGAGCCTGGGGCCAGCTTGATGTCGTGGCAGAGCAGGCACGTGTTGTCGGCCCGGAGGGCGTGGTCGATGGGCAGGTTACCGACCTCGGCCGACTGGTGGCAATCGCGGCAGCTCAGTGCGGGATTGAGGGCGTGGGGGTACTCGGGCGGGGGCAACGGCGTGGGCTTGTGGCAGAGCGTGCACGTGGACTCGTCCCGGCTGGCCATGCTCGAGGGCAGGTGGGCGTACGTCCCGTGGCAGTCGAGGCAGTGCTGATCCTGGAGCTTCGAGTGGGGCTGGGTGATGGCCGGTCCGGGCTGGGCCACCGTGTGGCAGGTCAGGCACTCGGACTGGGGGATGCCCTCGTGGCCGGGGGCGATCCGGCCGAGCTTCTCGTTGGTGTGGCAGACGCTGCACTCCCGCCAGCCCTCGAGCGGGTGGGCGATGGCAGGGATGACCTTGAGGGAGGCCGAGCCGCCGGACTCATGGCACAGCACGCAGGCGGCGCTCGTCGGGATGTGGGCCAGGCCCATCTGGAAGAGCTCGGTGGAGGCCGTCGGCGAGGGCTGCGCCTGGGCCGGATGACCGGGCGAGCCGCCGAATTGGTCGATGACGACGACCGCCAGCAGGCTGGCCACGACGAGCACGTTGAGGACGACGAGCAGGCCGATCCAGCGCTCGAGGCTCGTGGGCATGTGCGGGCGGTGGAGGTGCGGGCGGTGGAGGTGCGGGCGGTGGAGGTGCGGGCGACGCAGCCCGACGCGGGTGCCGGCGCTCACCGGAGGGTCTCCAGGAGCTCGGGCCCGCCGTCGCGCGCCTCGAGGACCTCTTCGCGGGTCACGAACTTGAAGCCGCTGATGATGCTGGACATCAGCCCGTTCTTCTCGACGTTGTCGACGAGGATGCAGCTGTAGACGTGGAAGATGGCGATGGCGAGGATCAGCCACATCGCCAGGTGGTGGACGAGCCGGATCGTCTGGGGACCGACGAGGTCGCGTAGCCACGCGAAGAGGGACGCACCCGGCTCGGCGCCGAGGAGGCCGTCGAGCGCGAAGCCCGTGATGACCTCGACGAGGAGCAGGAAGAAGAGGACCACGTAGGCCGCGGCCGCAAGCTGGTTGTGGCCAAGGACCTTGGGGATCTCGCGGCGCAGGAACCCGTAGAAGGCGGCCTGCCGGAAGATCTCGGTGGCCTGGCGGCGGTTGGTCGGGATGAAGGCCGTCCAGCGGGCGAAGCGGTTGCCCACGAGCAGCCAGATCGTGCGCACCAGCCCGGAGGCCAGGAGGACGATGGCGGCCGCGATGTGGACGGTCCGGATCGTCGTCATCAGCGGCCCGCCCGTCGGGGCCAGGAACGGCGATGCGATGTAGAGGCCGGTCACCGTGAGGATGGCGATGCAGCCGGCCGTCACCCAGTGCGTCAGCCGGACCGGCAGCTGCCACACGAGGAGGCGCTGGCGCGGCTCGGCGCTGAGATGGCCCTCCGCCTCCACCTCGACGGGGAGCGGCGCCGCGAGCGGCTCGGCCAGGCTGGTCATCGGCTTCCTCTCCTCAGTGCACGGCGCAGGTCAGGCAGGGGCCGAACGAGCGGACCGTGCGCAGGACCTCGGTGGGCCGCGCCGGATCGGGCACCGGGACCCCGACGAGCGCCTCCTCGATGGCGCCGCGGCGCCCGGCCGCGTCGCGCGGTGAGGCGTTCCAGGTGCTGCCGTCGATGACCTGGTATGCGGCCAGCCGTCCGTCCGCGATGGTCAGCCAGTGGCCGACCGCGCCGCGCGGGCCCTCCCCGAGCGAGACGCCGTCGGCCGTCGAGGGCCACGTCTGGGGCGACCAATGACTCAGGTCGGCGACGGCCAGGTCGCCCCCGCCCAGGGTCGCCTGGAGCTCGTTGACCCAGACGCCGAGGCGGTCGACGACGACGCCCGCCTCGATCGCCCTGGCCAGGGTGCGGCCGAGCGTGCTGAAGAGGATGTCCGGGCCGAGCCCCAACCCGCCCACGACCTGCTGGACGCGATCGCGGACGGCCTGCTGGCCCTCGACGTAGGCGACGAGGACGCGGGCGAGCGGCCCGACCTCCAGGGCCTCCCCGCGGTAGCGAGGCGCTTTGATCCAGCTGTAGCGCTCGGCGCCGGCCAGGCTCGTGAAGGGCAACGCGGGCCCACCGTAGCGGGCGACGGTGAGGCCCTGCGAGGGGTGGCGGGAGGCTCCGTCGTCGCCGTCGTAGGTGTAGTGGCTCGCCGCGACCGTCTCCCCGATCTCGGCCTCGTCCACCGGCTGGACGCTGGCCAGGTCCCGGCCGATGACCCGCCCGCGCGGCAGGAGCAGCCCCGGCTTGGCCGAGTCTTCGAGCGGGAACTCGCCGAAGGCGAGGTAGTCGCCGAGGCCTGCGCCGACCTGCGCCACGCCAGGGTCCGCGCGGGCGATCTCGAGGACGTCGGGCACGTAGACCTCGTCGACGAAGGCCTTGGCTGCGGCCACGATCTTGGCGATGAGGGCGATGCCGTCCGCGCTGAGCGCGGAGGGCGCCCGCTGGTCGATCTGGGCGGGATGCTCGCCGGGCGGCGCGGGCGGCGGTCCGCCCCAGGGCGCTGCCACGGCCATCCCGCCCACCAGGAATGTCTGGGGGTGGGGGCTCTTGCCGCCCAGCAACGTCTGGAGCTGGACGATCTGGCGGCGCCAGTCGAGCGCCTCGAGGTAGTGGGCCATGACCATGAGCGTGGCCTCGGGCGACGTCAGCGGTGCCGGACCGGCCGAGCCGTCATCGAGGAATGGGCCCGACCCGCCCGAGGCGACGAAGGTCGAGAGCCGGTCGCGGGCGTCGCGGAAGTAGGCCGCATCCGAGAGCAGCCGTGGGCTCATCGTGCGGGCCAGAGCGGACGTGTCGGCCGGGTCGGCGGCCAGCGCCGTGAGGGGCCGCAGCCAGTCGAGCACCTGCCCCTGGTAGAAGTGGGCCACGTGGTCGAGCACGAACTCGGAGCCCAGGAGGAGGTTGCGGATGGTCCGCGCGTTGCGCGGGATGGCCACCCCGAGCGCGTTCTCGACGGCGCGGACGGAGGCCAGGGCATGGACGCCGCTGCAGTCGCCGCAGATGCGCTGGGCCAGCAGCCAGGCGCCCAGCGGCTCGCGCCCGCGGAGGACCGTCTCGAGGCCCCGGAACATCGTGCCCGAGACCCAGGCGTCGGAGACGGCGCCGTCGGCGACCTCGACCTCGACGCGCAGGCCCCCGTTGACGCGGGTGACAGGGTCGATGACGACGCGGCTCATGGCTGCTCAGGCCCGTCGGCGACGGGCTCAGCAGCCGATGCCTCGGCCGGCGGGGCGATCACGAGGGACGGTGGCCTGACCTCGACGGGCGCACTCGGCTCGGCCATCGGGGGCTCGGAGGGGGCGCCTTCGACGTTCGTGGCGGCTTCGACGATGCGGGCCGCAGTGGCCTCGGCGGTCGCCGCCTCGGCATGCGCAGCCTCGCCGTGCGCCTCGACAACGTTTGCGCGGGCGCGCCGCTCCTGCCGGTCCCAGCGGCGCAGCCGGACGGCGCTGGCGGCACCGTGACCGAGCGCCGCGGCGCTGATGCCGCCGACGACCACGAGGCCGACCTGGTCGGTCGTGACCTGGGGGATGAAGGGGATGGGCCCGGGCAGGCGGTCATAGGCAGGGCTCATCGAGTCCCAGAAGCCGGGCATCGTGCAACCGATGCAGCCATGGCCGGCCTTCACGTTCCAACTCGTGCCGTCGGCGTAGCGCTGGGTCGGGCAGTTGGCGTAGGTCTCGGGTCCCTTGCAGCCCATCTTGTAGAGGCACCAGCCCTTCTGGGCTCCCTCGTCGCCCCAGGCCTGGACGAACTCGCCGAACTCGAAGTGGGCCCGCCGCTCGCACTGGTTGTGGACGAGGCCGCCATACGCGAACAGCGGGCGATGACGAGCGTCGGTCGGCGGGAACGTCTGGAAGGTCAGGTAGTGGACGATCGTGGCGGTCAGGTTGGCCACGTTGACCGGGCAGCCCGGCAGGCTGACGAGCCCGCCGCCGCTGACGACCCGTTCGACCCCGCCCGCGCCGGTCTGGCCACCGGCCGCGGCCGAAGCCCCGCCGTCGAAGGCGCACGAGCCGACGGCGATCGTGCCGAGGGCGCCGGCCGTCACCTCGCGCGCGACGTCCTCGTAGGCGCGTCCGCCGATCGTGCAGTAGGCGCCGCCGGCGCCCGAGGGGATGGCGCCCTCGAGCACGACCAGGTAGCCGTGCGGGGCGGCCGCCATGACGGCCTGCCGGGCGGCCTCGGCCGAGGTCCCGGCGCGGGCCATGATCGTCTCCTGGTAGTCCACGGAGATGAGGTCGAGGAGGAGCTCCGTGGTCGTCGGGCTGGAGGCCTGGAGGAGGGCCCGGCTGTCGCCGCCGCAGGCCTGGCCGCGCAGCCAGATGAGCGGGATCCGAGGCGCCGTGCTGACGGCGGCGGCGATGCGCGGGGCGTAGGCGGCCGGCAGGGCCAGGGCAGCCGCCATCGCAGCGCTGAACTTGAGGAAGGTGCGACGCGACATCCCACGTTGGACCATCGAGGCGTAGATGCCGTCGTCAGGCCGGGTCATCACTCGTCGTCTAGCGGCCCCGGCAGCCGGTCGTGGCTGCCTTCGGGCGGGCCGGATCTTTCGGCGGCGCCGAGTGGCGCCACCCGAGCCCGATCATGAGCGGGCGCCGCTCCAGCGTCCCGAGCCAGAGCGCCCCATTCCCGAGAGCCCAACGGCTCCGCACCTTCGGGCCTTCGGCGCACCGGCCGCCGACGCGCCTCTCGAGGCCCGACGCCGCTACGGCGTGATAGGCACAAGGGGCGTCGTGGCCGGCGTCGCCGTGGCCGGGGGCGCGGGCCAGCTGGTGATGAGGGGCGTGCTCTGGGGCGACGTCCCGAGGGTGACCTCGTGGCAGGAGAGGCACACGCTGCTGGCCCGGTCGAGGTGATCGGAGGGCAGAGCGCCCGCCTTACCACCGGCGGTGTGGCAGGTCCGGCAGTCGGCCTCGCCGGGGGAGGTCGCATGGGCCGGGACCGGCGGCTCGACCGTCGGCAGGCGGTGGCACAGCCAGCAGGCGGTCTCCTTGCGGTGGGTCATGTCCGCGGGCAGGGGGGCCGTGCTCCCGTGGCAGGAGAGGCAGGCCACGTTCTGGTTGGCTCGGTGAGGGCGTGAGAGCGGGGCCGGCAGGTCGCCCGGCTTGTGGCAGATGGTGCACTGGCTGACGTCGATACCGGCGTGCCCTGGGGCCGTCTCGACCAACTTGCCGGGCGCATGGCAGGCCGTGCACTGGCTCCAGCCCTCGAGCGGGTGACCCATGGCCGGGATCGAGAGGGCCCCGATCGTGCCGCTGCCGGTCGCGTGGCAGCCGGCGCATTGCGCGTTGGCGGGGACGAGGGCGGCGCCCATGGCCATCTCGGAGCCGTCGCCGAGGAGCGGGGTCGCCGAGGGCGCCGGTTCGGACCGGGCGGCGACCTCGATGATGCCGGCGCGCTGGAGTTCGGGGATGGCGATGCCGATGACGGCGACACCGACCATCAGGCCGATCGCCGCGGAGAGAGCGACGATGGCGATGAGGTACCTGTCGATGCGCCGGAGGAGGCGGGCCAGGCGGCTCATCGCGCGCCTTCTGTCTCGCTGGCTTCGACCGGCCGGCGCAGGGGCAGGCGGACGACGAGCCGGGCGCGGGCCAGCATCCGGGTGCGTGCCCGGACGGCCCAGGCCGGCAGGCGGAAGCCGATGTGGACGTCCGACTCGCTCAGGTCCAGGTAGCGCTCGGCGAGGGTGTAGACGAAGGCGACGAGCCCGAAGGCCCCGGCCACGATGCTGATCTCGACGAGGCTCGGGGTGTAGGCGTTGAAACCCTGGGAGACCACGCCCCCGACGGCCGTGGTCGGGATGATCTGGCCGGCGATGACGAAGAGAAGGCGGTCGATGAGCACGCCCACGAAGGCGAGGCCGGCCGCCAGGGCCGTGCCGCCGATCGTGCGCGTCCGGGGCAGCGCCAGCAGGACCAGGGGCAGGGCCAGGCCGCCACCGACCCGGAGCCAGAACCAGATGGCGAGGGGGCCGTTGAGGAGGGCCATCGTCGCGCCATGCATGGCCGCGTCATCGCTCGTCAGGCCGGCCAGCAGGCTGCGCCCGAGCAGGGCGATCGAGCCGGCCAACCCGACGACCAGGAGGATGCGCACGGCGGGGATGGCCATCCGGCGGCCGCGCTCGAAGCCGGCCAGGCGGAGGCGCACGACGACGTAGAAGACGATGCCCAGCAGCGCCGAGCCACCGAGCAGGGCCGTGACCACCATCGTCAGCGGCGTGAAGAGGCCGTACCAGTAGCTGCGCATGAAGAGGACCGCGAAGACGGCGCCCAGTGTCGACGGGGCGACGACGGCGGTGCACGAGGAGGCCAGGCAGGCCCAGCGGTGGACCTGGTCGTGGCCGGTGAAGAGGCTCCAGACCTCGACCAGCAGGAAGCCGAGGTAGCCAGCGTAGAACGCGCCCATCCACCACATCGGCGAGCTGAAGGAGGGGTTGAAGACCGCGCCGAAGGCCATCCGCAGCGGGTAGTGGAGGTCCAGGGCGATGATCCCGAAGGCCGTCGTCAGGGTCAGCACGGCGAGGATGGCGTGGCGCTTCTCGAGCGGCAGGAACATGTCGATGCCGAAGACCGTGCCCAGCGACGAGGCCAGGCAGAGGCCGCTCGTGGTGATGGCGAAGAAGACGTATGCCCCGATGAGGATGCCCCACTCGAACGAGGGCGAGGTGCCGAAGCTCTCGGCGCCGGGGGCGATGGTCTGGACGGCCCCGGCAGCACCGAAGCCCATCAGCACGAGGAGCAGGCCGTACCAGGCCTTGAGCAGCCGCGGCGTGCGCGCCACTTCGGCCCGCGCGGTGCGGACCACGATGCTGGGGCTGAGGGGCACCCGGCGGCCGGCGACGCTGACCGTGATCATGCCCCGGCCTCGCCGTCGAGCCCGATGTAGTGGACCCGCGGGTTGGTACCGAGGGCGGCCTTGAGGACCTTGGTCGGCTTCCCCCGGAGGGCGATGCTCGCATCGCTGTCGGGATCATCGAGGTCGCCGAACCGGCGCGCCCCGACCGGGCAGGCCTCGACGCAGGCCGGCCGGCGGCCGACGGTGATGCGGTGGTAGCAGAAAGTGCACTTGTCGGCCACGCCGGGCGTGCCCCGCGGCGCGTCGCCCCCGGCGGGCACGAGGTAGCGGGCGCCGTAGGGGCAGGCGACGACGCAGTAGCCGCAGCCGATGCAGCGGTCCTGGTCGACGAGGATCACCCCGTCCGGAGTGCGATAGGTCGCGCCGACCGGGCAGACCGCCACGCAGGGCGGGTTCTCGCACTGCATGCACAGGCGGGGCACGAAGCGGGCGCCGGTGACGGGCGAGCCGCCGATGACGGCGGGATCGATCGCGGCCTCGAAGCCGTTGATGCCGCCCGCGGGCGAGTCGACATGGACGACCCCGTCCGCGGTGGTCGTGTGCCGCTCGACCCACGTGCGCGAGTACTCGGGCTCCTTGGGCACGTTGTTCTCGTCCTTGCAGGCGACCACGCAGAGGCCGCAGCCGATGCAGCGGTCCGTGTCGACGACGAAACCCCAGCGATGGGCCGTCGGGTCGTAGTTGGCGACGATCGGTTCTGCGTTCGGGGTGGCAGGGACCGTCGTGAGCCGGGTCAGCCAGTCGAAGATGAGGCTCGACGAAGCCAGGCAGGGCAGGCCGACGGCGCCGAGCTTGAGGATCGTCCGGCGCGAGATGCGGCGGTCTTCCAGGGCGGCCGAGTGATCGGGCGGGGCGGGCAGAACGGGGCTGTCCATCGTGGTGCTCACCGTCCGCCGCCCGCCTGGGGGCCGTGGCAGGAGAGGCAGACCGCGTCGGCCACCGGCTCGTGGCCGGACGGGATCGGCTTGAGACCGTTCGGGGCGTGGCAGGTCGTGCAGGCAGGCAGGTCGGCCAATGGATGCGTGACGGTCGGCGGCCGGATCGCGACGATCGAATGCGGGTCGTGGCAGCGCAGGCACTGCCCGCCGCTGTAGTGACTGGCCCGCTCGATCTGGGGGAAGTCCGCAGGCCGGCCGGGGACGGCCACGTGGCAGGTCGCGCAGATGTCGCTGGTCGGCTCGGGCAGCGAGTTCTTGGCCGTCGTGGGATCCGCCACGTGCGCGGCCGCGGGACCGTGGCAGACCTCGCAGGTCACGTAGACGTGGATGCTCGCGTTCTTCGCGTTGGCCTCCGTGGCGTGGCAGACCGTGCAGCTGGCCTGGCCGGCGAAGCGCGGCGTAAGCGCGGCCCAGGTGTGCGAGTCGGGCACGTCCCGGCTGGCCCCGTACTGGGCGGCGAGGGTCACCGCCGCGAAGGCGCCGACGCCGAGGGCGACCGAGACCACGACGATGACGACTCCGACCTTGAGGGTCTGGCGGATGATCCGGCGCCAGCCGATGCGGGGCGGACGGATGGACCGGAGCGTCACGATCGTGCGGCCGACCAGCCTGCCGAGTCGATGGGCGATCGAGGCAAGATGCCGGGCGACCGAGCCGAGTCGGCGGGTGACGGGGGCGAGGCGGCTGGACATCGCGTCGCGCCGGCTCACAGGTCGGCGACCTCGATGACGCCGCGGCGGATGGCGTACTTCAGGAGCTCGACCCGGTCGTGGAAGCCGAGCTTCTCCATGACCGCGGCGCGATGGCTGTGCACCGCGCCCGCGGTGAGCCTGAGGTCTCGCGCGATCTCCCGGTTGGTGTGCCCGGTGGCGGCCAGGAGGAGGATCTCGCGCTCCCGCTCGGAGAGGGAGTCGTAGGCGTCCTCGGGGGTCTCCGAGGGGGTGTGGAGGACGTAGGTGTTGACCATCCGCGTG
>JBIOIE010000047.1:0-9530 GCA_044449605.1 Candidatus Limnocylindrales bacterium
CCCCATGACGAGATCCGCTCGCGGCGTGTCGACGGCGGACATCAGCATGTTCAGCGGTATCGGGCCGAACGTGTACGGGGCAGGCAGGGCATGGCCCGTCGACGAGACCCCGGCGCGGCGGGCGGTGCGCGTGTCGTGCACGACCTCGCGGCAGACGCCCGCCTCGATGAGCGGGACCCGGCGCTTGGGCACACCCTCGTAGTCGAACGCGGCGGGCATGCCGGCCGGGTCGGCGCCGTCGTCGACGATGGTCACCAGCGGCGAGCCGACGACCCGCCCCGGCTCGTGGAACGAGCGGCCCTCCTGGACCGCCTGGGCCGAGAAACCCAGGTAGCCGAGCAGGTCGAGGATGTCGGCCACGGCGTACTCCTCGAGAACGACCGGGTACTCGCCGGGCGGCAGGGGCACCGCCCCCCGCGAGCGGCGCGCCTTGTCGGCGGCCTCCCGGCCGACGGCTTCTGCGTCGATCGTCGTTGCGTCGACGGCAGCAGCCTCGGCGTAGCCGGCCTCCCCGTCCGGGCCCATGGATACGGTCAGCAGCTGCGCCCAGGTCCGGACCTCGTACGCGCGCACGCCTTTCGAATTGACGACCCCGATCCGTTCCTCGTGGGTCGTGAAGGAGCCGTAGGCGAGCGTGCCGGCCGCGTCGGCGGCCCCGATCACCGCCAGCGCGCCCGCGGCCCGGAAGTCGGGTGAGGCGTCCGCGGTCGCCTGGCTGAACGCGCCCGGCGCCGGCTCGATCGGCTGCGGCTCGGGCAGCTCGATGGCCTCCTCCTGTTCGGGCTGGAGGCGGGCGATCCGGGCGGCCCGTCCGGCGAGGTGGCGCAGGGACCCGTCGTCCAGGCGGTTCGTCGAGGCGCAGCCCACCCGGCGGCCGTCGATGAAGCGGAGGTTGAGCTGCGCGTCGCGCTCGGCCACGTTCTGGTGGATCTCGCTGTTGGCGAAACGGGTGAGGGCCGACTCGTCCTCGCCGACAAGGACCTCGGCCTGCGTGGCGCCCTCGTCCGCGGCATAGCGCAGGACCCGCTCCGCCAGGGCGAGCGGTGTGTCGCGCACCTCGGTCACCATCGCCCCACCCCCACCTGGACGTCGCGGAAGCGGGCGCCGCTGGCGCCGTGGCCGACATGGCCGATCTGGCCAGGTTCGCCCTTGCCGCAGTTGGGCGTCCCGTACATGACGTAGCTGCTGGCGTCGGCGACGGCGTCGCAGGAGCGCCAGAACTCGTAGGTGATGCCCGTGTAGGTCGGGTTCTTGTAGAGCTGGCCCAGTTGGCCGCCCCTGACCTCCCGGGCGACCTCGGTCGCGAACTGGAAGTTCAGACGGCGATCGTCGATGCTCCAGGAGCGGTTCGAGACGAGGTAGAGGCCGTCGTCGGTGTCGGCGATGATGTCGGCCAGGCTCATGCCCTCCACCGGCAGCAGGTTGATGTTCGTCATCCGGATGAGCGGGATGCGGTTCCAGCCGTCGGCCCGCATCGCCCCGCCGCTCTGCCGCCCGATGCGCGGTGCCGTCTCGCGCGACGAGAGGTAGCCGGCCATGATGCCCCGGTCGATCAGTGGCACCCGCTGGGCGGCCACGCCCTCGTCGTCCCAGCCGAACGTGCCCATGCCGCCCGGCGCGGTGGCGTCGGCGACGATGGTCACGAGATCGGAGCCGTAGCGAAAGCCCTGCTCGAGCTTGTCGGTGGTCAGGAAGCTCGTGCCCGCGTACGACGCCTCGGTGCCGAAGACCCGGTCCAGTTCCGTCGGGTGGCCGCAGCTCTCGTGGACCTGGAGGTAGAGCTGGGAGGGGTCGAGGATGATCGTCCGCCGCCCGGGCGGGCACTGGGGCGCCTGGAGCAGCTCCACGGCCTCCGGGGCGATCCGCTCCGCGTTGGCCTCCAGGTCCAGCCTGCGCACCCACTCGTAGCCCGCCGCCTGGCCGGAGTCGGGGTACGTGCGGCGCTGCAGTTCATCGCCCTCGACCGCGTTGGCCTCGATCCCGGCCACGACGTGGGTCAGCTCCTGCTCGGTGTCCGAGCCGTCGCTCGCCGCGAACCACTTCCACTCGCGCTGGCCGAAGTAGCTGGCCTCCGCGAAGGCGATGCCGGGGACCCGGGTCATGGCCGCCTCGGCCGCCACGAGGTGCCCCACCTTCTCCTCGATCGGCACGCTGAAGGGGTCGACCGCACAGGGCGTCCGGTAGGTGCCCCGGGCGGGCGGGCGGTCGTCGAGCACGACCGGGTGGCGCTGGGCCACGGCCGAGGCACGGGCGATGCGCACGGCCTGGGCGGCCACGCGGTCGGCCTCGGCCATCGTCGTCACGCTCGAGGCCGCGAAACCCCAGGCGCCATCGACCAGGACGCGCACGCCGAAGCCCTCGCTGTCGCCCAGGGAGAGGGCGTCGACCCGTCCCGCCTTGACGGTGATCGACTCCTCGGACCGGCGGACGACACGAACGTCGGCATAGGCAGCGCCCCGCTGGACAGCCGTGTCCAGGGCCCGCTGGGAGAGGTCTCGCACGAGGCGGCAGGATACCAGAGGCTTCAGGGACGGGGCTTGCCATCGGCGGGAGCGAGGCTTCGGGTCGTGGCCGGCAGCTCCAACGGCGTGGCGCTCTGGGTGACATGGATGACGACGTCGGGCTGGGCCACGAGGATGCGGCTGACGATCCCGCCGCTGCGCGACAGGATCGCCTGCAGGGCCGCCGGGCTGCCGATAGCCTGCACCGAGAAACGGGCCGCCAACGGCTCACCCTCGACGCTCAGGCCGGCCGAGGCCTGGGCCACGATCGTGCCCGGCACCACCCGGACGTCGCCGACGGCGAGCGCTTCCGCTCCGGCCAGGCGCAGCTCGTCGAGGAGGTCGTTGACGGCCCGCGACGTGATCGGCCCGGAGACGTCGACGACGACGCCCTGCCCGCGCACCGGGTCGAGGCCGCCCCACAGTCGCAGACGGCGAAGGTCGTCCTGGAGCTGGCTGACGCTGACCTGGCCGTTCGCCGAGGCGGCGGTCAGCGACCGCAACTGCGAATCCAGGTCGGCGGCCTCGGCACTCAGCTGGCCGTTCTGGACGTTGAGGTTGGCGATGAGCTGGGTCAGGTCCTGGGTGCTCAACTGCTGCAGCCCGCCGGCCGATTCCTGGGCGCGGAGCTGCATGACCAGCAACAGGCCGAGCACGAAGGCAACCACGGTCATCGTGGCCAGCGCCCGCGGCCGCCTCATGGCTGGGCCGCCGGGGAGGGCGCGGCCGGACGCGCCTGGACGAGGTTGATGGTCCCCGAATAGGCGCCCACGACGACATCCGGCGCGGTCAGGAAGCTGAGCTGGAGTCCGTAGGCCTGCACCCGTGCGGTTACGAAGTCGAGGAACCCCGGCGAGACGGTCAGGCGGTCGTAGAGGTCGGCCGGGCCGATCGCCGAGAGCACGTAGGGCGGCTGGAGGTAGGAGCTATTGACGAGGACCGAACTGCCGATGTCGGTCAGCGCGGTGGTGGCCACGATCCGCTCGCCGTTGATGCTCACCGCCTCGGCGCCGGCCAGCCACAGCTCGCTGAGCAGGTCGCGGACGTCGCTCGACGAGACGAGGTAGTCGGCGGCGGCGTCACCCGGCGGGATCGGCCGGGTCGAATCGTCCAGCCGGACCGCGAGCCCGGGCCCTTGCAGCTCGATGAGGCCGACGGCGAGGCGGGCGTCGCTGAGCTGGGCATTGAGCTGCTTGACCAGCTGGCTGTTCCCCGTGGCGCCCTGCTCGGCCTGGCCGATCTGGGTGCGCAGGGTCTTGATGCGGTCTTCCAGCGCTTGCTGCGCAGTGCGGAGCTGGTTGGCCGTGTCGAGCAGCGGCGGCCGCTCCGAGCTGCTGTAGCGGATACTCGCGCCCTGCGTGCCGAGCTGGATGGCGATGAGGAAGCCGAGGACCAGCAGCGCCGCGCCCAGCGTGACCTGCCACGACCGGATGCCGTGCCACCAGGCCGCCAGGCGGTTCACGACGGGGGATCTTCCGTGGCTGGCGGAGGCGAAGGCGGGGCCCAGGACGCGTCCGCGGTCGGCGCGGGCTCGAGATCCGGAGGTGCCTCGGGAGCGTTGGCCCTCGAGCCGGTGGCTGGTGGTCGGCGGCGGCGCACGAGGACGAGGACGCCGACCACGATGAGGACACCGACGACGAGGCCGATGACGATCCCCGAAAGGATGTCGCCGCCGCCGCTCGAGGCGGTGCTCGGGATGCCCTCCGGGCTGGTCCCGGTGGAGGGGCTGGCGCCGGGCTGCGCCGGCGCCGCGCCGCCGGTCGTCCAATCCGCAGGAGTCGGGCCCGGCAGCGGCGAACCGGGGCCGTACTGGTGGGGCACGGCGGCGCCGATGTCCTTCAGCCAGGCCGCCTCGAAGCCGGCCATGTCGAGGCCGATCGCGGCCTTGAAGGCCTCGTCGTCGGTGACCCCCGTCGCGAACGAGCGGATGAGCGCCACGAGCTTGGCCTCGCCGTACTGCCGGATGAAGAAGTCGACCGCTGAGGTGCCCTCCGCGTAGGCGAGATAGAAGAGGTCCTGGCGCGACTGCGGGAAGCCGTCCCGGATGGCCTGCAGGGGCAGGAGCGTGCCCTGGTCGATCGCCGCCGCCTGGCGCTGCCGGTCGGCCGCCACGAAGCCCTCGGAGAGGTACACCGCCAGGCCCTCGTTGAGCCAATGCGGGGGCACCCCGTAGGGGTTCGCGGTGGCCGTGTTGAAGACGAGGTGGGTCAACTCGTGGGGGATGACGACCTGGACCCAGTCGGACCCGATATCGGAGGGCTGGATGATCGCGAACAGCGTGCGGATCTCGGCGACGGCGAGGCCCGCCACGAACTCCTTGGTGCCCGGCAGGGCGCTCTGGAACAGCGTCTGGTCGCCGTAGACGAAGAAGTCGATGGGCTGCGTCTCGGTCACGCCGAGGAGCTTCGAGGTGGAGGCGACCGCGTCGTCGGCGATGCGCAGGGCCCGCTGGGCGAAGGTGGTGTCGCCATCCACCCAGTGGAGGCGGACGATCGTGCCCTGCAGCGTCTTCCAGGCGACCCGGTCGTCGGTGATCCTGATCGAGCCTTCCGGCCCGTCATCGACGACGCCAGACGGCAGGGTGACCCGGAAGTGGTAGTGCAGGAGCGAGTTGGGCAGGGCCGTGCCGGTGTCGTCGAGCTGGGCCCGGTAGGCCTCGCCGCCTCCACTGGCCGGACCCAGGTCCTGAAGCGGTACGTCCTGCACGATCCACGAGTCGCTGCCGTCGAGCTGGCTGACCAGCTCGACGCGAGTGGGACGCTCTCCGGCCGAGAACGTCTGGATCCAGGTGGCGCCGGTCGGGAAGTCGACCGTGACGCTGGGCTGGTCGAAGACCGGCGCCGCACCCTGCGCCAGCGCGGTCGCGGACGGCAGGAGAACGCTCGCGCTGAGCGCGAGGAGCGCCAGGGCGGCGGCGAGGCGGCGGCTCACTTGCCCACCCAGGCCAGGCCGGCGAAACGGAGGATGCCCATGCCCGAGGTGCCCGTGCCCGTCAGGCCGGTGCGGGACAGGGCCCAGGTGTCGTGATAAGCGACCGGCACCAGGGGCACTTCGCCCTGGAGCAGCGCCTGGGCGGCGTCGTAGGCGGCCGTCTGGGCGGCGGGATCGCTCGTGGCGGCAGCCGTGTCCAGCGCAGCGTCGTAGGCGGGGTCGCTCCAGCCCCCGTAGTTGCTGGTGCTGCCGGTCTCGAGGAGAAGGCCCAGGAAGTCCTGCGGCGCCGGATAGTCGGCGACCCAGGAGAGGTCCCAGAACGCCGGGCGGTCGGGTGCCGCCAGGCGCGCGAAGTACTCGTCCGGGGCCATCGTCTCCAGGCGCACGTGGACGCCCAGCACGCTCGAGAGCTGGGCGACGATGGCCTCGTCGTAGGGATAGCCCTGGCTCACGAGGGCCACCTCGGGGAAGCCGGCGCCGCCGGGGAAGCCGGCGGCCGTGAGCAGGGCCCTGGCGGCGTCGGGGTCATGGACCGGCGTGAAGTCGGTCTGGCTGCGGCCGGGCATGCCGGGTGGCAGCAGGGAGGTCGCCACGGTGGCATCGGGTGTGCTCAGCTGGACGATCCGGTGCCAGTCGACCGCCTCCGCGAAGGCCTGTCGGACGCGCGGGTCCGCGAAGGGCGGTTTGGTCGTGTCAAACCCGTAGTAGTCCACCGCCAGCTGGGTCTGGCGCACCAGCTGCGGTCCCAGGGCCTTGTCGTAGCGGATCCAGCCGGCATCGAACGAGCCCAGCTGCGAGTAGTCGATGAGCCCCTGGTCGAAGGCCTCGACCACCGACAGACCACCGAGGTCGGTCACGATCTCGATGACCGAGAGTGGCGGCGGCCCGGCCCAGTAGTGGGAGTTCGCTTCCAGGCGGATGCCCGCGGAGGTTTGTTCGACGGGCAGATAGGCGCCCGAGACGACGAGGTTCGCGGGCAGGTTGGGACCGTTGAAGGCATCCGCCGGCGACACGACAGCGAGCGACGACGTAGCGGCCACGGACGGGAAATAGGCCGCCGGGCGCCGGAAGGTCACGGTCACCTTGTCGCCATCGGCCCTGAGCCCGACCTGGTCGGCGCTACCGGTGCCGGCCAGCCGCTCCCGGGCACCGACGACGTCGGAGAGCAGCGAGGCGAGCGGCGACGGCCGGGCCGGATCGAGCAACCGAAGCCAACTGGCGACGACATCGGCGGCGGTGATGGGGCTCCCGTCGGAGAAGGCGATGCCGGGGCGGAGCGTGAAGACGACCCGCTTGCCGCCGTCCTCGACCGACCAGCTGGTCGCCAAGGCGGGCTGCACGACACCGGCCGCGTCGATCGAGGTCAGGCTCTCGAAGACCTGGGCGATCGTCGTCGCCGAGCCGTAGTCGCCCTGGAGGGCCGGATCCCAGTCCGCCGGGTCCGAGCCCACGATGCGCGCCTGGACGTCGCCTGGCGCGGCCGCAGGCGCGTTCGCGCCCGGCACCGGCAGTGGCAAGGCCGGCACGCCGAGGGCGAGGGGCGCGCTGCCGTACCAGGTCGTGGCCGCGACGCCCAGCGCCACCACCAGCAGGATGGCAATCGCGACGAGGCCACGCCGCCGCCGCGGCCGGAGGGGTTCCAGGGAGTCCTCGGCGAGGAACATGCGCAACGAGTCTACCGGCAGCCAAGGCGGGGGTCATCCGCGACGCTCGACGGGCTACGATCGGCGCGTGCCCAGGTCACGGCTCTCGCTCCCGATCCTCGCCGGGATCGCCGCCCCGATCGTCTCCTGGGGCCTGAGCATCGTCGTCATGGCCACCTGGCCGGGCTACGACCCGGTCGGGCAGTCCATCAGCCAGCTCGCGAACGCGCCGCTGGGCTGGCTCCAGTCCTTCGCCTTCTTGATCGGCGGCGTGCTCGGCGCGGCGTGGGCCTATGGGCTCGGCGCGGTACTCGGAGCGACCGAACGTCAGCGGGCGCTCGTGCGTGGCCTGCTCCTGCTCCAGGCTCTCATCTCGTTCGGATTCGCGCTTCTGCCGACCGACCTTGAGGACGCTCCGAGGACGACGGTCGGGGCCCTCCACCTCATCGACTTCTATCTCTACAGCGTGACCATGCCGCTCACCCTGCTGCTGATCGGGCTGGTGATGCGGCGGGATCCGCGCTGGCGGACCGTCGCCCGGCCTAGCCTTCGCCGCGGCCCTCGTCATCGCCGCCACCGTCCTCGTGCCCGCCACGATCGACGGCCCGCTCAGCCCCTGGCTGGGACTCCTGGAGCGGGTCTATGTCGCCATCCCCTCGCTCTGGCAGATCGGCGTCGGTATCGTCGCCCTGGGCCTCGTCAGAAGCCCCTACCCGGTCCCTTGATCGGCCCCCAGCTGCTGGCGCAGGAAGGTGACGGTGCGCTCGAAGGCCAGCTCAGCGGCCTGGGGCTGGTAGGCGTCGCGCGACGGCTCGGCGAACCAGTGGCCGGTGCCCTGGTAGCCGTGGATGACCGCCTCGCGGCCCGCGGCCCGCAAGCCCTCCTCGAACTCCCTCACGGTCTGGGCGGTCTCGTAGGGATCGTCTTCGGCGAAGTGGCCGAGCACCGGCGTCCGTGCCCGCCCGAGGATCGACCCGGTCCAGGTCCCGTAGTAGACGACGGTGACGCCGATCTGATCGCGCTGCGTGGACGCCCAGATCGCCCAGGCCGCGCCGAACGAGAAGCCGACCACCGCGAGCTGCGCGCGCGGGCCAAGCTGTGTGGTCAGCAGGTCGACGGCGGCCAGCACGATGGCCCTGATGGCCGCCTCGTCCGGGGTGCTGGAGAGGCGTTCCGCGTCCTCGATCGTGGTCGCGACATGGCCGCCGAACAGGTCAGGCGCCACGACGACGAATCCCTCGCCGGCCAGCCGGTCGGCGTAGGCGACGACGTCGTCGGTGAGGCCCCACCAGGCGTGCAGAACGAGGACGCCCGTCGAACCGGGGCGCACGTCGCCGGCCACGTACAACCTCGTCGCGGTCTCACCGGTGGCCAAGGTCTCGAATGCGCCCATGTCCGTGGCCTCCTTGCGATGCGTCCCCGGCCCGCCTTCAGTCCGTCGCGACCCTCGTCGTCATGAGCACCGGACGAGCCAGCGCATCGTGGACCGGACAGTGCCGGATTCCCCAGGCCGCCACCGCCTCGAGCGTCGCCCGCTCGACGCCCTGGGCCCCCAGGCGGACCATCACCCGACCGCTGAGCGGCCCGGGCGGCACCGTTTCGTCCATGCCAAGGATGCCGCGGTCGTCCGACTCCGAATCGACGACGACCTCCAGCGCATCGAGGGTGATGCCCATCATCGCGGCCCGCATCGCGATGAGCGTGGCGACGCAACTGGCTTCCGCCGCCCGGAGGAGCCAGCCGGGCGAGGGAGCAGCAGCCGTACCACCGACCGACGGAGACATGTCGGTCGTGACGCTCTCGCCTGCGGAGCCCGTCACCCGGACGACCAGGCCACGCACCAGAGACGCCGTCGCGGCACTGTCCGTGTAGCGCGCCTCGTCCGGGTTCTGGCGCAGGTAGTCGGTCGCCGCCTGGATCGCCTGCCTGATCTCGTCCGAGCCCATCGACCCGACCTCCCCGCATGCTGTCATACCCGTTCACATCGGGGCCGCCCGGCCGGACCCGCCGCTGGAGGGACCCGAGCCCTGCGTGTGGCGCCCCCGGACGGACTCGAAGAGCTAACTGCCCGCCTCGTGGCCTACGCCTAGCTGAGCACGTTTCGAGCGGTAGGACTCGAGCTCTACAAGAGCTGTCCGGACGGCGTTGAGTGTAACGGCGGTCAAGCCGACCGCTATCGGCTCCGAGGCACTGACGGTCCCGTGCACGACCCCTTCCGGCGCCGGCTCAGCCAGCGGCTGAAGGTTCGTAGTCACTAGGGTCCACTCGAAGCCGTGGGCGCTCCCACTCATGAGGCGGTACCACGGTTCTAGGCCGTAGGTCACCATGAGCGAGGTGTCGCCCGCCCACTGAACGAACGGGACGCCGGCGGCTTTGCGCCCCGCCACGGCTTTACGATCATCGAGCTCCGCGAGCCGGCGAGCGGCGGTCCGGCCCTCGCCGATCGGGAGCGGGC
>JBIOIE010000048.1:0-9516 GCA_044449605.1 Candidatus Limnocylindrales bacterium
CGAGCGGCCTTCACAAGGCGGAGGCGCCCCTGGAAGCCCCTGCCGACAGCCTCATCAGCGCCTGATGGCCGTCGCCGACATGGAGCGGGGCGCTCCGCCCGCCTCGCCGGCAGCCGCCGACCGGGCCGCACGCGAGCTGGTCGAGGCGCTGCGCGCCGAGCTGGCCGCCGTGGAACCGGGGCGGGCCTGCTGCCGGGCCGCGGAGCGGGCGGGCCTCGGCGCCGCCGCGACCGGGCACGCGCCGAACGCGGTCGTCGCCCGCCTGGCCATCCGCCTGGAGCGGAGCGGCGGGGACGGCAGACGGTCCTTTGCCTGGGCCGAGGCGGCCGAGCACTGCCGCCTGGCCTGGCTGCGGGGCCGGTTCCTCGCCACCGGCTCGCTGAGCCTGGCGGGCGGCCGCTCGCACCTCGAGTTCGTGGTCGCGCCGGACGAGGGGCGCGCGCTGGCGGCCCGACTCGCCGAGCTGGGCTTGCCCGCGCCCTGGCGGCTGCGGCGGGGGAGCGCCGTCCTGACCTGGAAGAGCCGCGAGACGATCGTCCGCTTCCTCCACCTCGTCGGTGCCGGTGGCGCCCTGCTGGAGCTGCAGGCGCGGGGCGTGGCCCGCTCCCTGCGCGCCGACCTCAATCGCCAGCTCAACGCCGAGACGGCCAACCTGCGCCGCGGCGTGGACGCCGCGATCCGGCAGCTGGAGGCCATCGAACGCCTTCGGGCCACCGGCCGGCTGGCGTTCCTGCCGGCCATCGTGCGCCGCGTCGCCGAGGCGCGGGACGGCGCTCCCGAGGCCTCGATCTCCGAGCTGGCGGAGCAGCTGGAGGTGCCCCGGGCCTCGCTCCAGCGGGCCCTCGAACGGCTCGTCGACGAGGCTGCTGATCGCCCCGGCTGAGGCGCCGCCGCGGCGCGGCCCGCGGCCGGCGCGCGTGCGATGATGGCCGTCATGCGACCTGTCGTCATCGCCGGCAACTGGAAGATGAACGGCACCCCGGCCGAGGCCGGGGCCCTCGCCGCGGCCATCGCGGCGGCCACCGCCGAGCCGTCGGTGACGCGCATCATCTGCCCGCCCTACGTCGCCCTCCAGGAGGTGGCGACGGCGATCGCCGGCAGCGGCACCGAGATCGGGGCCCAGAACGTCCACGCCGAGGCGGCGGGCGCCTACACCGGCGAGATCTCGGCCCCCATGCTGGTGGGGCTGGCCAGCTGGTGCATCGTCGGCCACTCGGAGCGCCGGCGTGATCAGGGCGAGACCGATGAGCTGGTGGGGCGCAAGCTCCTGCGCTGCCACGAGTACGGGCTGCGGCCGATCCTGTGCGTCGGCGAGACGCTCGCCCAGCGGGACGCCGGCAGCGCCGCGGCGACGGTCCGGGCACAGCTCGAGGGGGCCCTTGGGGGCCTCGTTGGCACGGTGGGCGAGGGCAGCCTCGAGCGGCTCGTCGTCGCCTACGAGCCGGTCTGGGCGATCGGCACCGGCCGCACCGCGTCCGGCCAGGACGCCGCCGCCATGGCCCAGGTCGTCCGTGACTCGCTCGACCGGATCGGCCTGCGCGGACGGGCTGCCGAGATCCCGGTGCTCTACGGGGGCAGCGTCACGAGCGCGGCCATGCCCGAGTTCCTGGCCGAGCCGGACATCGACGGGGCGCTCGTCGGTGGCGCCAGCCTGAAGGTCGACGAGATGGCCGGGATCGTGGCCCGGGCCGCCCTGACGGCGCGGGCCCGGGCCGGCGCGGGGGCCCGCACCTGAGCGCCGGGCGACCGCGTCCCATCGTCCTGGTGGTCCTCGACGGCTTCGGCATCGGTCGCGATCCGGCGGTCGACGCCATCGCCGCCGCGCGCATGCCGCGCTGGCGGGCCATGCTGCAGACCTGGCCGCATGCGCAGCTCGAGGCCTCGGGCGAGGCGGTCGGGCTGCCGCCGGGCCAGATGGGCAACAGCGAGGTCGGCCACCTCAACCTGGGGGCAGGCCGCCCGGTGCTCCAGGACCTGCCCCGCATCGACGCTGCCATCGCCGACGGCTCCTTCGCCCGCAACGAGGTCTTCGGGGCGGCCATGCGCCTGGCGGCGACGGGTCGCCGCCTTCATCTCATCAGCCTGATCGGACCGGGCGGCGTGCACGCCCAGGACCGCCACCTCGTGAGCCTGGCCGCCCTGGCCCACGCCAACGGTGTCGGCGACGTCGTCGTCCATGCCCTGACCGACGGCCGCGACACGCCGCCTCGCTCGGGCGAGGGCTTCATCGTCGACCTCCAGGGGCGCCTCCGGGCGGCCCACCCGGCGGCCCGCATCGCGACCGTCGGCGGCCGCTACTACGGCATGGACCGCGACGGGCGCTGGGAGCGGATCAAGCTCGCCTACGACGCCATCGTCCACGGCCTCGGGCCGCGCGCCGCCAACGCCGCCGCGGCCGTGGCGGAGGCTTACGCACGTGACGAGGGCGACGAGTTCATCCGGCCCGCGGTCGTCGGCGACGGCGATCACACGATGCGTGACGGCGACGTCGTCATCCACTGCAACTTCCGGGCGGACCGGGCCCGCCAGCTCATCCACGCCCTCGTCGACGGCGACGGCTTCGCCGGCTTCGACCGGGGCCGCCGACCGACTGACCTGCAGGTCGTGACGATGACCGAATACGAGGTCGGACTGCCCGTCGCGGTCGCCTTCCCGCCGCTCGTCGTGCCCAGCCTGGCCGAGCGTGCCTCCGAGCTGGGCTGGCGCCAGTTCCACGTCGCCGAGACCGAGAAGTACGCCCACGTGACCTACTTCTTCAACGGCGGCGTCGAGAAGGCCTGGCCGGGGGAGGACCGCCGGCTCGTGCCCAGCTCCAAGGTCGCGACCTACGACCTGCAGCCGGAGATGAGCGCGGCCGGCGTCACCGATGCGCTCGTGGCGGCCATCGCGGGCGGCACCTACGACCTCATCGTGGCCAACTACGCCAACGCCGACATGGTCGGCCACACGGGCGTCTGGGCGGCCACCGTCCGGGCCGTCGAGGTCATCGACGCCTGCCTGGGCCGGGTAGCCGAGGCGACCCTCGCCGTGGACGCCGCCTCGACGGCCGCCGGCGGCCCCGGGGCGATCCTGTGCATCACGGCCGACCACGGCAATGCCGACGAGATGCGCGACCCGGCCGGCCAGCCGATGACGGCCCACTCCCTGAACCCCGTGCCGATCCTGCTGGCCGGCAGCCCGGCCCGGGGCCTCGTCCTGCGCGACGGGGTCCTGGCCGACGTGGCCCCGACCCTCCTCGCGCTCGCCGGCGAGCCGCCCATCGAGGGCATGACCGGCCGGTCGCTCGTCGAGTCCGGCCGGCCGTCCTGAGGCGAGGGCGGGCGGCGTGCCGTGCTATCCTTCCGCGGCCACCCCATCGATCGAGGAGCGCGCGGCGCGTGGATACCTTCCTGGCCATCGGCCAGATCGTCGTCAGCCTGGGGCTGGTGACCTTCATCCTGCTCCAGGCGCGCGGCGCCGGGCTGTCCTCCGCCTTCGGCGGCGACTCCTCCGTGTACCGCAGCCGGCGGGGCATCGAGAAGACGCTCTTCCGCTTCACGATCGTGCTGGCCGTGGTCTTCGTGATCTTTTCCCTGATCTCGTTCAGGCTGTCGGCCACGGCCTGACTCCGGCCGGGCCGGCGCGGCGCCGGCGTCGCGGCCGGCGCTGCCCGAGGCACTCCCGATGAACCTGCGCGAACGAGGCCTGCTCGCGGCCGGGCTCGTCCTCCTGGCGGCGATCGGCGTGGCCATCGTCGTCACGACGCCGCCGCCCGTCCCGGCGGCCACGCGTGTCCCCAGCCCGACCGCGGCCTCGGACGTGCTGCGCGAGGGCGTCGTCGGCTCGTTCACGACGCTCGATCCCCTCTACGCCTCCGATCCGGCCGAGCTCGATGCGGACGCCCTGCTCTTCCGGGGCCTGACCCGACTCGGGTCCGATGGGTCCGTCGAGCCGGACCTGGCGGCCTCCTGGCAGTCCTCCGCCGACGGCCTCACCTGGACGTTCCAGCTGCGCGACGACGTGCTCTGGGACGACGGCCAGCCGTTCACCGCCGACGACGTCACGTTCACGATCCTGACCCTCCAGCACCCCGACTACGACGGGCCCCTTGGCCGAGCGTGGCGCGACGTGACCGTCGAGCGGCTGGGCCGCTACGAGGTGCGCTTCCAGCTCGCCACGGCCCTCGCCTCGTTCCTGCCCGCCACGACCCAGCCGATCGTCCCTGCCCATGCACTGGCGGCCATCCCGGTCGCCGGACGCAAGTCGGCGCCGTTCGCGACGGCGCCGGTGGGCACGGGTCCCTTCCGGCTGCTCTCGCTGCGCCCAGGCCTGGCCCGGCTCGTGCGCGTCGGCCCGCCGCCCGGGGGCCCGCTCGTCCTGCCCTCCGATCCACTGGCCACGCTGCCGCCGGGCACCCCGGCGGCGACGCTGCCGGGACTGCCCAGGCCCTTTCTCGATGGCATCGACCTGTACGCCTACCCGACCGCCACCGAGGCGGCAGCGGCCTTCCGCAGCGGCGACCTGGATGCCATCGGCGGTCTGTCCGCCTCGCTCACGGCCGATCTCGGGAAGCTGCCCGGGGTGCGCCGCATCGTCTATCCCACGACGGTCTTCACGGCCGTCGTCTTCAATCTGCGCGATGCCACCTCGCCGTTCCGCGATGCCAAGGTGCGGCGGGCGCTGCTGGCGGTCATCGACCGGCCGCGCATCGTGAGCACGATCCTGGGTGGCGCCGGGACGGTCAGCGACGTGCCCATCCCGCCCAGCTCCGTCGTCCACGACCCCGCCGCGGCTGCCCCGCAGGCCTACGACCCGACCGCGGCCGCGGACCTTCTCACCGCCGCCGGCTGGAAACGCAGCTCGGCCGGCTGGACGGCCTCGGGCGGCACCGCCGCCACCCAGTTCAGCGTGGTCACCCTCGACGCGGCCACCAATGCCACCCTCAACGCGATGGCCTCCGAGGTGGGGGCCGATTGGACGGCCTTCGGTGTCGGTGCGACCGTGACCGGCCTCGGCGCCGCGGAGCTCTTCGAGGGCCGGCTGCTGCCCCATGAGTTCGACGTCGCGATCATCGACATCGCCCTCGGCGACGATCCCGACCTCTACCCGCTGCTGGCCTCCGGCCAGGCCGCTCTGGGCGGCAACAACCTGGCCGGCTACCAGTCAGCCAAACTGGACGATCTGCTCCTGGCCGCGCGCGGCCCGGCCGATCTCGCGACCCGACAGGCCAGGTTCGCGACCCTGGGCACGAGCCTTGCCGGCGAGCTGCCCTTCCTGACGATCGACTTCGGACAGCGCATCGAGCTGGTCCGCGACCGCCTCCAGGGGCCCACCCCGAGAGAGCTGGGCGCCGCGTCGGAGCTTTACTGGTACGTGCTAACAGGGCGCCTCGCTGTACCGCCGCCTCCCTGAGCCGCCCCGTCCAGGCGCCGTCGATGCCGAGGTGGCGGAATAGGCAGACGCGCTAGCTTCAGGAGCTAGTGGCCGCAAGGTCGTGTGGGTTCAAGTCCCTCCCTCGGTACCAAGCCGACCTCACGACGCGGACGAGCGACAGCGAGCGGCCTCGAGCCGCGCCCCTGCCCAGGTGGCGGAATTGGTATACGCGTACGTTTGAGGGGCGTATGACGCAAGTCATCCGGGTTCAAGTCCCGGCCTGGGCACCACTCCTCCCTCCGCCCGCCCGGCGCCCGCCCGCAGCCGGCACGACCGAGGGCACTGCTACGATCGGCACGGGCGGTTAGCTCAGCCCGGTCAGAGCACCTCGTTTACACCGAGGACGTCACAGGTTCGAATCCTGTACCGCCCACCACGACCCGCTCCGGGTCCGACCGCGGCCTCGTGCCTATACTCATCGTGAGCCCACACCGCCGGAGGTCCTGATGTCCGTCGAACTCATCATCGTGCTCCTCGTCGTCATCGTCGTCGTCGTCTTCGTCGTCGGCATCTACAACGGTCTGATCCAGCGCCGCCTGCGCATCGACGAAGCGCTCGGCCAGATCCAGGTCCAGCTCAAGCGCCGCCACGACCTGATCCCCAACCTGGTCAACGCGGTCAAGGGCTACATGGGCTTCGAGCAGAGCGTCCTCCAGAACGTCACCAACGCCCGCGCCAGCGCCGTCGCCGCCGGCAGCCAGGGCCCGGCCCAGCAGGCCGCCGCGGAGAACGCCCTGACCGCCTCGCTGCGCTCGCTGTTCGCGGTCGTCGAGAACTACCCGGACCTCAAGGCCAACCAGAACGTCCTCTCGCTCCAGGAGCAGCTGACCACGACCGAGAACCAGATCGGCTTCTCGCGCCAGCACTACAACGCCACGGTCCTCGACTACAACACGTCGATCGCGACCTTCCCCAACGCCCTCATCGCCGGCCCGTTCGGGTTCACCAGGCGCGAGTTCTTCGACGCCGAGCCGGAGGCCCAGGAGGTCCCCTCGGTCGACCTCACGATGACGCCGCCGAGCGTGCCGCCGAGCATGCCCCCGAGCACGCCGCCCAGCGCCTGAGCACCGACCCGGCCGCCCCAGGCCGGGCATCGACCAGCCATGAACGCCCCCGCTCGCCAAACCTTCTACGCGCAGATCGCCGCCAACAAGCGGCAATCGGTCGTGCTCGCCTTCATCGTCATCCTCATCCTGGGCCTGCTCGGCTTCGCCATCGGCTACGGGCTGACCGGCTCGACGGCGGCCAGCGTGCCCATCCTCATCGGCGTCGTCGTGGTCAGCGCGCTGCTGGCCATCGGCTCCTACTTCGGCGGCGACAGCCTCGTGCTGGCCTCCTCGCAAGCCCGCGAGGTCAGCGAGGCTGACGCGCCGCAGCTCCTCAACGTCGTGCAGGAGCTGGCGATCGCCGCCAACGTGCCCATGCCCCGCGTGTACATCATCGACGACAGCGCCCCCAACGCCTTCGCCACCGGCCGCGACCCGCAGCACGCCTCGGTGGCCGTCACCAGCGGGCTCCTCGAGAAGCTCGACCGCGAGGAGCTCCAGGGGGTCATCGGCCACGAGATGTCGCATGTGCGCAACTACGACATCCGCTTCACGCTCCTGGTCGGCGTCATGGTGGGCAGCGTGGCCCTGCTCTCCCAAGTCTTCCTGCGCTTCACGTTCTGGGGCGGCGGTCGTTCGCGCAGCCGGGATTCGGGTGGGGGAGGGCTGCAGATCGTCTTCCTCGTCCTGGCCCTCGTGCTGGCGGTCGTGGCCCCCATCGCGGCGAGCCTCGTCCAGCTCGCCGTGAGCCGCCAGCGCGAGTACCTGGCCGACGCCTCGAGCGTCGACCTGACCCGCGATCCCCAGGGCCTCGAGCGGGCCCTGCTCAAGATCTCGGGCGACCCGGACGCCCTCGAAGTCGCCAACGGCGCGACACAGCACCTCTATATCGTCAACCCCATCAAGAAGTTCACGATGGGCTCGCACGGGCTCTTCTCGACCCATCCACCCATCGTGGATCGGGTCAACCGCCTGCGCGCCCTGACCGGCGAGGCGCCCCTCGACGCGGCCGATCCCCGCCTCGCCAGCCTCGACTGAGCCTCGGGGCCTGTGCTATCCTCCGGCGGCTGACGGGGCCGTCGATGACGGTCAAGTGCTCGGGCCGAGATAGCTCAGTTGGTAGAGCACGCGACTGAAAATCGCGGTGTCGCCAGTTCGATCCTGGCTCTCGGCACCAGCCCTCGTGGCGGACGAGCAGCATCGGGCGGAAGTGGCTCAGTTGGTAGAGCATCACCTTGCCAAGGTGAGGGTCGCGGGTTCGAGTCCCGTCTTCCGCTCCACTCCTCCGCGGGACCCGTACACTCTGTCGCGGCACGCCATCCCCCGCTGGCCCTTCGTCTAGTGGTAGGACAGCGGACTTTGGATCCGTGAACCGAGGTTCGAATCCTCGAGGGCCAGCCAGCAACCGGGCTTGACCGTCGTTCGGACGGCCACGTGGCGACGTGGTGAAGTGGCTCAACACGGAGGTCTGCAAAACCTCTATTCACCGGTTCGAATCCGGTCGTCGCCTCCACGCTTCCGCCCGCCGCACGCTCGGCGGCCCTGGCTTCAGCTCACGGCCTTCTTCACGAGGGCGACGATGCGCGCCTCGTCGGCGGGGGTGAGCCTGGTCAGCGCGTAGGACGTCGGCCACATCGCGCCGTCGTCCAGGTGGGCGTGTTCTTCGAAGCCGAACGTCGCATAGCGCTGGTTGAACTTCGCCGCGGCCTTGAAGAAGCAGACGAGCTTGCCGTCCCTCGTGTAGGCGGGCATCCCGTACCAGGTCTTCGGCGCGAGCGCCGGTACTGCAGCGCTGATGGCGGCATGGAGCCGCTCGGCCATCGTGCGATCCGACTCGGGCATCTCGGCGATCTTGGCGAGCAGATCACGCTCACCCTCGGCGCGGGCGTCGCGCGACTTCGCCTCCGCCTTCAGCTCCCGAGCGCGTTCGCGCATCGCGGCCTTCTCGTCGGTCGTGAAGCCTCGGCCGTCGGCGGCGTTTGGTGAGGAGGACGTCTGCGTGGTGGCCATGTGGGTTCCCTTCGTTGCGATCGGATCCGCTGAGCGGATGCTACGGGAGCCGGGGTCAAGGCGCCGTTTCGGTATCCGCCCGACCATCGGCCCGGCGCTGCGCGCTAGACTCGGCCGGGCCGAAGTGGCGGAACCGGCAGACGCGGCGGACTTAAACTCCGCTGCCCGCAAGGGCGTCCGAGTTCGAATCTCGGCTTCGGCACCAGGGCTCAGGCGCTCCAGCGGCCCGGGCCGACGACGTGATGGGCCCGGCAGCGGGCCTCGTACTTCTCGTCGTCGACGCCGCCGACGACGATGAGCGGATCGTCCCGGCCGGCCGGGCGGCCGCCCACGAGACGCTGGGTGCGCGTCGCTTCCGCGCCGCAGATGGTGCAGATCGCGGTCAGCTTGGTGACCTCGTCGGCGAGGGCCAGGAGCGCCGGCAGCTGCCCGAACGGGCGGCCCAGGAAATCCTGGTCGAGCCCGGACAGGAAGACCGTGCGGCCCTCCGAGGCCAGCAGCTCGGCGACTTCGACGATGCCTTCGTCGAAGAACTGGGCCTCGTCGATGGCCACCACCGAGGCGCGCTCGTGCGAAACGAGCGCCGGGATCTCCGCGGAGCCGGCCACGGGCACGGCCCGGAACTCGACCCCGGATCGTGACTGCATGACCTCGGGCGCCGACCGGTCGTCCAGGCGCGGGCGGACGAGCATGACCCGGCGGCCGGCGATCTCGGCCCGGCGCAGGAGGCGCAGCAGCTCGTCGGTCTTGCCGCTGAACATGCAGCCGCTGATGACGTGGATCCAGCCGCTGGGCAGAGGGGTCATGGGCAGATCGCCGGGTTTGCGGGCCGCGCTCAGCTCCGCCCGAGGATGCCGCTCCGCGAGCGTCGCCCGCGCTCGTCGCCCGGTTCGCCGGCCACGCCCGCGGCGCCGGCGACCACCTCGGCGAGGCCGCGCAGGCGCTCCGACGGGGCGCTCCGGGGCGCGCCGGCCACGACCGGGATGCCCTCATTGACGGCGCGCAGGAAGACGACCGGTTCGTAGGGGATCTCGAGGGTGACGCGAGC
>JBIOIE010000049.1:0-9241 GCA_044449605.1 Candidatus Limnocylindrales bacterium
CCGGCTCGGGCTACGATGGGCAGCCCTGATGAGCGTCGACGGCGACTCGCCCCGCCCTGGTCCCGTGCCCGGCCGGCCCGCCGGCCTGGGCGACGTCCTCGACGCCCTCATCCGGCTCTACCGTCGCCAGGGGCGCCTGCTCCTGGGCATCTGCGCCGTGGTCGAGATCCCCGTCTTCGTGGTCAGCACGGCCCTCAGCGCGCGTCTCGTGACCGCGATGACGAGCCTGCTCGGGTTCTCGCCGCTCGACCCGCCGGCCACGATGCCGACCACCTTCCCGCCCTTCGATCCCGCCGTCGTAGCCCAGGCCCTGGCCGTCTTCGGGACCCTCGTGGTGGTCGGCCTGGTGAGCGGGGCGGTCACGACGGCCGGTCTGGCCCTGGCGGTCGCCGACGTCGTCGGGGGTCGCTTGCCCTCGATCCTCGGGACCCTCCGACGCCTGCTCCGGCTCGTCTCCGGCCTGATCGTCGGGGAGGCCCTCTTCCTCCTCGTCGTCGGCGGCCTGCTCATCGCCGGCAGCATCGTGTCCGGGGCCCTCCTCGGCCTGGTCCCCGATCCGGCCGGCGGCGGCATCCTCGTCTTCATCGTCATCGTCGTCTTCGTCGTCGTCGTGGCGAGCGTGGCCTTCCTGGCCCTTCGCCTTGGCTTCTGGCCCCAGGTCATGGCCCTCGAGGGCCGCTCCGCTCCAGCCGCGCTGCGGCGCAGCTGGCAGCTCGTGACCGGCTCGACCTGGCGGGTGCTCGGCTATACGCTGATCCTGGTCCTGGCCGACTGGACGCTCACGCTGCTCCTCTCGCAGCTGGGCGACGTGGTCCTCGGCGTGGCCGGCTCGAGCGGGACCGTCGTCGTCGTCATCGGTGTGGCCTGGAACGTGGCGCTGACCATCCTCGTGGCCCCGATCCTGCCGGTCGGCCTCAGCCTGCTCTTCCTCGACCTGCGCCGCCCCGGACTGGCGAACGGGGGCTAGGGCCCGAAGAGCAACTCCAGCCAGGCCTCGAGCGGCGAGCGCGGCCGGGCGCTGGCCGGGTCCGTGCCCAGCGGGGTGATGCTCGGGGCGGGCGGCGCGTCCGGCTCGAGGGCGAAGGCGCGCTCGCCGGGCTGGCCGTAGCCGTAGGCGCGCGCCTCGAGGCGGATGTAGGCCGGCGTCTGGATGAGCTGCAGCTCGGCCTGTTCGGCGACGAGACGGGCGGCGGCCGCGGCGGTGTCCCGCCGGACCGCGTCGGCCCGGGTGGCGCTGTCGGCGCTGTCCGAGACGGCGTGGGCGAAGACGACCACGATCCAGGCCACGACGAGCGTCCCCGCCAGGATCGCCAGGCGGCTGCGGGTCAGGCCGCCCGCCGGGCGCTGCCCGACGGGCTGGGGCGGCGGGCGGCGCGAGTCGGTGCGGTCCAGCGTCGCCGCAACCGCACGGCGCGGCACAGCGTTCGAACGCGCGAGCGGCTGGCTGATGCTCAGACCCATCCGGCCGATCGTAGCTAACCCGCAGCTGGGGTGTCAAACCTCCGCGTGGCGGAGCGTGCCCCTTGACGACTGCCGGGTAGGTGCTAGGCTGCCGGCAGTATTTAGAACGTCCGTTCTTTATCTGGAGCCCTGCGTGCGCCTCTACACCAGCGCCACCGTCAGCGACACGCTCGAACGCCTCCTCGCCGACCCGGCCGTGGCCGCCGCCGTGGTGGCCGATCGGACGCTGCCGGCCCGGCTGGCCGACACCCGGCCCTTCCCCGCCTGGCTGGACGCGCGTCTCGTGGTCGGCCTCGAGCGGCGGGGCATGCCCAGTCTCTACGCCCACCAGGCGGAGGCGATCGAAGCCCTGCGCGCGGGCCGGGATGTCTGCGTCGTCACGCCGACCGCCTCGGGCAAGTCGCTCTGCTACGACCTGCCCGTGCTCCAGGCCGTGACCGAGGACCCGGCGGCGCGGGCCCTCTACCTCTTCCCGACCAAGGCCCTCGGCCAGGACCAGCTGGCCGCGCTCCGGGACCTGGCCGGCGGCTCTGGCGTCGAGCTGGCCGCCGCGGTCTACGACGGCGACACGCCGGCCCCCATCCGCCAGGGCATCCGGGCCGCTGGCCAGGTCGTGGTCACCAACCCGGACATGCTCCACGCGGCGATCCTGCCCCACCACACGAAGTGGTTCCAGCTCTTCGAGCAGCTCCGCTACATCGTCATCGACGAGGCGCACACCTATCGGGGCGTGTTCGGGAGCCACGTCGCCAACGTCATCCGCCGGCTCCTCCGGCTCTGTGCCCACTACGGCAGCAGCCCGCTCATCGTCACCTGCTCGGCGACGATCGGCAACCCGGCCCAGCTGGCTGAGGCGCTCACCGGCCGGCGGCCCCTGCTCGTGGATCGCAACGGCGCCCCCAGCGGTGAGAAGCGCGTGCTCGTCCTCAACCCGCCGGTCGTCGACCAGCGCCTCGGGGTCCGGGCCGGGCCCTGGTCGCTCGTCGAGCGGAGCGCCCTCGCCTTCCTGCGCGCCGATCGCCAGACGATCGTCTTCGGGCGTTCCCGGACGAGCGTCGAGCTGCTCCTGACCCGCCTCCGCGAGGCCCTCCGCGAGGGCCGGGGGCCGGTCAGCCGACTGCGCGGCTACCGCGGCGGCTACCTGCCCACCGAGCGGCGGGCCATCGAGCAGGGCCTGCGCAGCGGCGCGCTGCTCGGCGTGGTCAGCACCAACGCCCTCGAGCTGGGCATCGACATCGGCCGCCTGGACGCCGCCGTCCTGGCCGGCTATCCCGGCTCCATCGCCGCCACCTGGCAGCAGATGGGCCGTGCCGGCCGCCGCCAGGAGCACAGCGTGGCCATCCTCGTGGCCACCAGCAGCCCCATCGACCAGTACGTCGCGGCCCACCCGGAGATGCTCTTCGAAGCCACTGCGGAGGAGGCCCGCCTCGACCCCGAGAACGTCCACGTGCTCCTGGCCCACCTCCGGGCGGCAGCCTTCGAACTGCCCTTCGAGCCGGGCGAGCGCTTCGGGGCCGCCGCCGCGGACGACCTGCTGGCCTTCCTGGGCGAGGAGGGCCATGTACGCCAAGCACCCGACGGGCGCTGGTACTGGGCCAGCGAGAACTTCCCGGCCTCCGAGATCTCGCTCCGCGTCGCCGCCCCGGAGAACGTCGTGATCATCGACATCGGCGGGGACCGGCCCCGGGTCATCGGCGAGGTCGATCTTTTCTCGGCCCGGACCCTCGTCCACGAGGGCGCCATCTACCTCCACGAGTCCCGCCAGTTCCATGTGGATCGGCTCGATTGGGACGAGCGCAAGGCCTACGTCCGGCCGGTGGACGTCGACCACTTCACCCAGGCCGAGCTGGCCATCACCCTCAAGCCGCTGGAGACCTTCGCCGTCGAGCCGGCTCCGGCCGGCGACCGAACCCACGGCGAGGTCATGGTCAGCAGCCTGGCCACGATCTACAAGAAGCTGCGCCTGGAGACGCTCGAGAACCTCGGCTGGGGGCGCATCCACCTGCCCGAGATCGAGCTCCATACGACCGCCTACTGGATCGCCCTCGACCCTGTCCCCTTCGCTGCCTGGCGCCGGGACGACCTGGACGTCGCCCTCGTCGGCGCCGGCCGCGCCCTCCAGACGGTGAGCAGCGTCCTGCTCATGAGCGATGCCCACGATCTCGGGCTGGTGACCCAGGTCCGCTCTCCCCACGCCGAGCGCCCGGTCATCTATCTCTACGACGGCGTGCCCGGCGGAGTCGGCCTCGCCGCCCGGCTCTACGAGCGGCATGCCGAGCTGGTCGCCGGGGCCCGCGACCTCGTGGCCGCCTGCCCCTGCGAAACCGGCTGCCCGGCCTGCACCGGGCCGCGCCTCGAGACCGGTGGCGACGCCAAGCGGTTGGCCGAGCGGCTCCTCGACCTGCTTGCCGGAGGCCGCGCAACCGCCGCGACTGCGGCGTGACCCTGCCGACAGAGGCCGGCCGGATCCCCGCCCGGCCGCCGGAGGGCCCGGCCGTGACGGGCGAGCTGGCACGGCTCGCCGCCAGCCTGCCCGCGATGGACCGGGATCCCACGCTCCTCGCCCGGCGCCTGGAGCGCCTCCGCGCGCTCGACGGCCGCCTCCGTACGGCCGCCGAATTGCCTCCGCCGCCGCCCCGGCCCGTGCCGCTCGACTCCACTGCCCGGGCGACCCGGCTCGCCGACCGGCTCGGGGGCCGGGTGGCCTGGGACGGGGCCCTGGGCCCGGTCGTGATCGTCGAGCGCTCGGTCGCCCTTCCCGTGGATCTGGACGGCCTCGCCCGGCTGCCCTACGGCATCGCCGTGGACCATCCCCTCGTCTGCCTGGACACCGAGACCACCGGTCTCGGCACCGGCTCGGGCACGGTCGCCTTCCTCGTCGGCATCGGCCGTTGGGACGGCGCCAGCTTCCGGGTCCGCCCGCTCCTGCTGCCCGATCACGCCGACGAGGCAGCCCTCCTCGCCGCGATCGAGGCCGAGATCGGGGCCGATGCCTGGCTCGTGACCTACAACGGCCGCTCGTTCGACTGGCCGCTGCTCGAGGCCCGCTACCGGCTCCACCGCCGATCGCCGCCGACGCTGGCCGGGCACCTCGACCTGCTCCCGATCGCGCGTCAACTCTGGAAACACCGCCTGCCCGATGCCCGGCTGGCCAGCGTCGAGGCCGGCGTGGCCGGCGTTCGCCGCCACGAGGACCTGCCCGGAGCGCTCATCCCCGACCGCTTCTTCGGCTGGCTGCGCAGCGGCCGGCCCGAGCTGCTGGCGGACGTCCTCGAGCACAACCGCGAGGACGTCGTCTCACTGGCGCGGCTGCTGGTCCGGATGAGCGAGGACCTGGCCGATCCGCGGGGACGCCGGGCGGCTCATCCCGGCGACGTCGCCGCGCTCGCCCGGGCGTTCGGCCGCGAGGGCCGGCCCGACGATGCCCTGGGCTGCTACGCCGAGGCGCTGGCGGCCTGGGACGAAGGCGATCCGGCGCCATCGCGCCTGGACCGGGACGCGGTCGCCGCCGATGCCGCCCGCCTCCTCTCGCGCACCGGCCGCCATGCCGAGGCCGCCGCCGCCTGGCAGTCCCTGGCCGAACGCGGCGGGGCGTGGGCCGTCTGGGCCTGGATCGCCCTGGCCAAGCACCACGAGCACCGGGCTCACGATCGCGACGGCGCGCTGGTCGCTGCGCTGCGCGCGCTGCGCATCGTCGAACGGCGGCGGGCGGTCGGCGTCCCGCTCTGGTCGGCGGAGCGGGACCTGGGCCGCCGCCTCGCCCGGCTGCGACGGCGCGCGGCCGCCCCTCCCCCGCGAGTGCGGGCGGCTCGAGCCGCCAAAGCCTGAGCGCGGAGGAGCGCAGCAGGGCCGTCGTGCGCCTGCGGCGCAGTACGGCCATCCGGCACTACGCACGAGATCGGCTGACGCGGTAGCATCCGCCAACGGGGAAAGGAGGTGTCCCTGGCCGGCCTTTCAGGCGCTGCGCCTGGCGAGATCGCCGGCAGCGTCCCCGGAGGGCATGGGCCCCAGGTCTCCACGCAACACCGCGCGAGACCCGCATCGAACAGCTCTCCATCGAGACAGCGAGATCGGCACGAGGCCGATGCGAAGGAGGCGGTTACCGAGACTGCGCTCAGGGGAGGCGCCGACCGGCCAGGTCACGGCGAGATCGTCGTGCGGCTGTCCGTCGGGCCACGTAGTTCAGGCAACGACAGAGGAGACCATCACATGGAAATCCGTAAAGTGATCCTCGCCGCGGCTGCGGCGGGCACGATCGTGTTCGCCGGGTGTACGACCGCCGCGTCGCCGACGCCGGGCGGCACCACCCAGCCTTCCGGGTCGGCCGGCGGGTTGACCGTAGCCTCGTTCGACGCCGCGTTCACGGCGATGGCCCAGCTGACGTCCGTGACGTCCGCCGGTTCGGGCATCGTCGGCGTGATCCTGCCGGACACCACGACGTCCGCCCGCTACACGACCTATGACCTGCCGTACCTGACCCAGGCCTTCACGGCTGCCGGGTACAAGGCAAGCGACTTCAAGATCGAGAATGCCGCTGGCACGACCACCACCGAGCTGGCGATCGCCCAGGCCGATATCGCGGCCGGAGCGAAGGTCCTCCTCGTGGACCCGCTCGACAGCACCACTGGCAACGCGATCCAGACGGCCGCTGCGGCCGCCGGCGTGACGATGATCAGCTATGACCGGGCCACGTTCCAGGGCACCAACACCTACTACGTCAGCTTCGACAACGTCCAGGTCGGCAAGCTCATCGGCCAAGGCTTCATGCAGTGCGTGACGGACTGGGGCGTCACCAGCCCGCAGGTCTTCACCGTCGACGGCGGCCAGGACACCGACCCGAACGCGATCGACTTCGCCAAGGGCTACAACAACGCCGTCTGGGGCCAGGCAGTCGCCCAGGTCGCCCCAGGCGCGACCAACAGCGCCGGCATGAAGCTCGTCGGCGAGCAGCTCGCCCCCGGCTGGGCAAACGCCCAGGGCGGCACGATCTTCCAGCAGGCCTTCACGGCCCACCCGGAGATCAACGCCACGATCGAGGCCAACGACGGCCTCGCCGGTGCCGTCATCGCCGTCCTCAAGGCGGCCGGCATCGCCGCCAAGAAGGTCCCGACCGTGGGTCAGGACGCCACGCCCGACGGCATGGCCTTCGTCCTCCAGGGCTGGCAGTGTGGCTCGGTCTACAAGCCGATCTACCTCGAGGCCCAGGCGGCCGTCGCACTGGCGACCTACCTGCGCGCGGGCCAGACCCCGCCCAGCGGGCTTGTCAACGGCACCACCACCGATCCCAAGAACGCCTCCACGACCGAGCCGGCCGTGCTCCTGACCCCCTACTGGGTCAACGAGAAGAACATGGAAGACACGGTCATCAAGGACAAGTTCATCGACGTGACGAAGCTCTGCACCCAGGTGGGCGCAGACGTCTGCACGGCGGCGGGCGTCAAGTAACGCTTCCCACCTAACGGTGGCCCGCCAGCGCAAGCTCTCGGGCGACCACGACAGCGATGCCGCATCCGCACCTGGCGGGTGCGGCATCGTCGTTCCCAGCGGCGTGCAAGGGCTGCCGCGGCGACCCCGATGTCGCCATAATGGCGACGCCGCTGGGCCCTTCCGACCCAGATCCACAAGGACGACGCGATGGATGTGATGGCTGAGGGCAACGTCGAACCCCTGCTCAAGCTGCGCGGCATCAGCAAGCACTTCGGCGCCGTGCAGGCCCTCTACGGGGTCGACCTCGATCTTCCCTCCGGACAGGTCACCGCGCTCTGCGGCGACAACGGGGCCGGCAAGTCCGTGCTCACCAAGACGATCGCCGGCATCCACCAGGCGGACGAGGGCGAGATCTTCTGGGAGGGCCACCCGGTCCACATCCGGACGCCCAAGGACGCGGCGTCGCTGGGCATCGAGACCGTCTACCAGGACCTCGCCCTGGCCGACAACCTGGACATCGTCCAGAACATGTTCCTCGGCCGCGAGCGGGCGCCCCGCGCCCTCCTTGACGAGGACAGCATGGAGCGCGACGCGGCGAAGACGCTGGCCGGCCTGCGGGTCACGACCGTGCGCTCGATCCGCCAGCCCGTGGCGACCCTCTCGGGCGGGCAGCGGCAGGCCGTGGCGGTCGCCAAGGCCGTGATGTGGAACTCCAAGCTGGTCATGCTCGACGAGCCGACGGCTGCCCTCGGCGTGGCCCAGACCAAGATGGTGCTCGAGCTCGTGCGCCGGCTCAAGGACCATGGCCTCGCGGTCATGGTCATCTCCCACAACCTCAACGACGTCTTCGAGGTCGCCGATCGGGTCGCCGTCCTGCGCCTTGGCCGGATGGTCGCCCAGGACTGGATCGCGGCTTTCGACCGGCAGACGGTGGTCGACTACATGACCACGGGCGGGTCCAGCCGCGAGGTGGGTGCTGCCGTCCTCAGCCAGGAGGTCGAGTGATGGCCAAGGCCGAAGGCGGGCGACCGGGCGAGGACGTTCCCGGCGCGATCAACGCTGCCGCCGGAGCTTCGATCGACCTGACCGCGGCCGCCGTGGAGGCCATCCCGCCCGAGATCCTCGCCCAGTCCCTGGGCCAGTACCTGCGCGCCTGGTGGCTGCGCGTGAAGGGCGGCGACGCCGGGATCCTGCCGGTCGCCGTCGCCCTCGTGACCGTCGCCGTCGCCTTCACCGTAGTCAGCCCCAACCACGTCTTTCTCTCGGCCGCCAATCTCGTCAACCTCTTCGATCAGAGCGCCGTCTTCATCGTCCTGGCCATGGGCCAGGGCTTCGTCCTGCTGCTCGGCGAGATCGACCTCTCGATCGGCTACGTCGCCGCCATCGGCGGGATCGTCGCCGCCCAGCTCGTGCAACCAGGCGTCGACTGGCCGTGGTGGGCGGCCATCATCGCCGCGCTGGCCGTGTGTGGCGGGATCGGCTTCATCCACGGCACGATCATCACCCGCCTGGGCATGCCCGCCTTCGTCGTCACCCTGGCCGGCTTCCTGATCTGGTTCGGGGTGATGATCGTCATCCTCGGCGCCGCCGGGAGCGTCAGCATCACCAGCCAGATCCTGCCCAACGAGCAGGCCCTCTACGGCATCGTCTACTCCTACATCGATCCCACCATCGCCTGGCTCGGGTTGGCGGCGGTCATCCTGCTGGTCGGTGGATCGATGTGGCTGCGCGACAGCGGGCGGCGGCGCAGCGGCCTGGTGGCGCCGCCGGTCGGCCTGACCGTCGCCAAGATCGCCTTCGTCGCGGCGGCCGGGTTCGTGGTGGTCTTCATCTGCAACATCGACCGGGGCCGGCAGCTCTCGGTCATCGGCGTGCCCTGGGTCCTGCCCCTCGTCCTGGTCGTCCTCGCCGCCTGGACGGTGCTGCTCGAGCGGACCGCCTTCGGACGCCACATGTACGCCGTCGGCGGCAACGCCGAGGCCGCCCGCCGGGCCGGCATCAACGTGCCCCGAGTGCGGACCATCGGCTTCGTCCTCTGCTCGATGACGGCCGGCATCGCCGGCATCATCTACGCCTCGCAGCTGGGCGGCATGACCACCAACATCAACGGCGGCCAGCTCGTCCTCTACGCGGTGGCCGCCGCGGTCATCGGCGGCACGAGCCTGTTCGGTGGCCGTGGCCGGGTCATCCATGGCCTGCTCGGTGGCCTGGTCATCGGGGCCATCTACAACGGCCTCTACCTGCTGAGCTTCCCGATCCAGTACCAGCTCATCATCACCGGCCTCGTCCTGCTGGCGGCCGTCAGCGTCGACTCGCTGTCGCGGCGCGGAGCCACCGCCGGGGGGACCGCCCG
>JBIOIE010000050.1:0-9109 GCA_044449605.1 Candidatus Limnocylindrales bacterium
ATCCCCCAGGCGCGACTGCGCAACTTCTCGATCATCGCCCACATCGATCATGGCAAATCGACGCTGGCCGACCGCTTCCTCGAGCTGACGCATACGATCGAGGCGCGCCAGATGATGAGCCAGGTGCTCGACTCGATGGACCTCGAGCGCGAGAAGGGCATCACCATCAAGGCCCGCGCCGTGCACCTCGAATACCTCGCCGACGACGGTCTCGTCTACGGCCTGAACCTCATCGACACGCCCGGCCACGTCGACTTCAGCTACGAGGTCAGCCGCAGCCTGCAGGCCTGCGAGGGCGCCATCCTCGTCATCGACGCCGCCCAGGGCATCGAGGCCCAGACGCTGGCCAACGTCCACCTCGCGCTGGCCCAGGGCCTCGTGATCGTGCCCGTCATCAACAAGATCGACCTGCCCTCGGCCCAGCCGGACCTGGTCATCGACGAGCTGGAGAACGTGCTGGCCATCCCCCGCGAGGAGGTCCTCCTGGCCTCGGCCAAGGATGGCACCGGGGTCCGCCAGATCCTGGAGGCCGTGGTAGCCCGGGTGCCGGCGCCGAAGGGCGATCCCGGCGCGCCCCTGCGCGGCCTGATCTTCGATTCCCACTACGACGCCTACAAGGGCGTGGTCGCCTATGTCCGCCTCGAGCAGGGCAGCGTGGAGCAACACGAGCGGATCCGGCTGATGGCCTCGGGCGCCGAGGCGGAGCTCCTCGAGGTCGGGGTCTTCCGGCCGGCGATGGTGCCCGGGGAGCGGCTCTCCGCCGGCGACGTCGGCTACGTGGCCACCGGCCTCAAGAGTGTGCGCGATTGCCAGGTCGGAGACACGTTGACGTCGGCTGGCCGTCCGGCAGCCGCGCCGCTGCCCGGCTACAAGGCGGCCAAGCCGCTCGTCTTCGCCGGCATCTACCCGCTCGAGGGCCCGGACTACCCGCTCCTGCGCGATGCGCTGGAGAAGCTCCACCTCAACGACGCCTCGATCAGCTACACGCCCGAGACCTCGGTCGCGCTCGGCTTCGGCTTCCGCTGCGGCTTCCTCGGGTTGCTGCACATGGAGATCGTCCAGGAGCGCCTCGAGCGCGAGTTCGATCTCGACCTCATCGCCTCGGCGCCATCGGTCGAGTACCGCGTCACGCTCACCGCGGGCCGCGGTGAGGTCGTCGTGGACAACCCCTCGGAGCTGCCCGACGCCGGAGAGGTCGAGGCCATCTCCGAGCCCTGGGTGGGCCTCAAGATCATCACCCCGAGCCAGTACATCGGGGCCCTCATGGAGCTGGCCACGAACCACCGGGGCAGCTTCTCGACGATGGAGTACCTGGACCCGCAGCGGGTGATGCTGACCTTCGAACTGCCCCTGGCCGAGATCATCGTCGACTTCTTCGACGCGTTGAAGAGCCGATCGCAGGGCTATGCGAGCATGGACTACGAGGAGATCGGCTACCGCCAGGCGCCGCTGGTCAAGCTCGACGTGCTCGTGGCCGGCGATCCGGTCGACGCCCTCTCGCTGATCGTGCAGCGCGACCGCGCGCAACAGGCCGGCCGCACGCTCGTCGAGAAACTCAAGGAGCTGATCCCTCGTCAGATGTTCGAGGTGCCCATCCAGGCCGCCGTCGGTTCCAACGTCATCGCCCGGGAGACCGTCCGGGCGATGCGCAAGAACGTCCTCGCCAAGTGCTACGGCGGCGACATCACGCGCAAGAAGAAGCTGCTCGAGAAGCAGAAGGAGGGCAAGGCCCGGATGAAGCGCATCGGCAGCGTGGAGATTCCCCAGGAGGCGTTCCTGGCGGTCCTGCGCGCGGGCGAGGCCGGCTGAGCCGGCGATGGAAGAGCAGCTCCGGGCCCTCGTCGTCGCCGGCCTCACCGGCCTGCTCATCCTGCTCCGCCTCGATGCCGGCCGCTTCGGCAGCGCCGAGTACGACGACGAGAGCGCCCCGGGCGGCTGGCGGAACGCCCTCCGCCGCTGGGGCTGGTACGGCCTCGGCGTCGTCCTGGCCATCGGCATCTACGAGCTGTACCCGACGCCGGTCTCGACCCTCCACCTGAGCACGGGCGAGGATCGCCTGGGGATGATCCTCCTGGGCCTGATGGGCGGCGCGCTCGGCACCGCCGGCGCGACCGCCTTCGCCTGGTTCCGCTACCAGCGCCTCCGCCTGCCCGAGTACCGCTCTTACCCCGGCGCCGCCGTCAACGCGATCGGAACGGCCTTCATCGACGAGGTCACCTTCCGCGGCGCCCTGCTCGGCCTGACCCTGGCGGCCGGCTGGCCGGCCGATCTGGCCATCGCCTTCCAGGCCGTGCTCTACGCCCTCTGCACCCGGCTCGGTGCCCCCGGGCGGAGCCACGCCATGCTCGGCATCTCGCTGATCGTCGGCATCGCGACGGGGCTGCTGACGGTCGCCACCGGCGGGATCGGCGCCGGGCTGCTCGCCCACGCCATCACCCGCTTCGCGATCTTCGTGACGACGGGGCATGCCGGGCAGGTCCAGCCGCCCGGCACGGAGATCGAGGAGGTGGCCGCCGAACGGCTGCCTCCCGAGGGCTGGCAGGTCGTCTCCGACGACGAGTCCTGAAGCGCGGCCGCGCCCGCCGCGGGCGCTGTACATCCACGTCCCATTCTGCGTCTCGCTCTGTCCGTACTGCGACTTCGTCGTCTACAGCGGATCGGCCGCGCGTGGGCCCAGGGCCCTGATCGGCGCCTTCGTGGGTGCTCTGAAGGTCGACCTCGACCTGCGCGCCGACGGGTTCGATATCGAGTTCGGGCCCCCGGGCGGGTCCGGAAGGCCGGGCCTCTCGAGCGTGTATCTCGGCGGCGGGACGCCCTCGCTGCTCTCCCCGGCGGACGTCGCCGGGATCCTCGAGCGCGTCGAGCGGCGCTTCGGTCTGGCGGCGGACGCCGAGATCACCAGCGAGGCCAACCCGGGCCCCGATGAGCGTGGTGATCTCGCCGGCCTGCGCGCGGCCGGCGTCACCCGCCTGAGTCTCGGCGCCCAGAGCTTCGACCCGGCCGGATTGCGCCGCCTCGGCCGCCGCCACCGGCCCCGGGACGTGGTCGACGCGCTCGACGAGGCCCGGAGGGCGGGTATCCGCCATCGCTCGGTAGACCTCCTCTACGACATCCCGGACGCTCCGCTGGCGACGTGGAAGGCCACGGTCGAGCGGGCCCTGGACCTGCCCATCGACCACCTCTCGGCCTATGCGCTGGCGCTCGACGACCCCGAGGCGGAGGGTCTGACCGGCCCCGGCGGCGATCATCTGCCCGTCCGGCCCGGTGCCCGGCGCTGGCGCGAGCGGGCGCGGCTGGGCCAGGACGCCGACCGCGCCGCCGATGCCTACGCCTGGCTCGATGCGCGCCTCGCTGCCGCGGGCTTCGCCTGGTACGAGGTCTCCAACTGGGCACGGCCGGGCGGCCAGAGCCGGCACAACCTGGCCTACTGGCGCCGGGAGCCGTACGCGGCGCTCGGCCCGGGAGCGCATGCCTTCGACGGCGCGCGGCGGCGCAGCTGGAACGCGGCTCGGCTCGACGGCTACCTTGCCGCGCTCGTCCCGGCGGATGGCGGCCCTGCCCGGTTGCCGCCCGGTGGCGAGGAGCGCCTCGCCGATGCCGCGGTCCTGACCGAGGCGGCCATGCTCGGCCTACGGCTGGAGGAGGGGATCGGCGGGTCGCTGGCCGGGGATCCGGCCGTCGCCCCCGCCCTCGCCTGGGCCGCCGCGCACGCGCTCACCGAAGATGCGCCGGGGGGCCGCACCCGCCTCACTGTCCGAGGCCGGCTCCTCTCGAACGAGGTCTTCGCCCGACTCGGCTGAGTGGGCGCGGCGATCCTCCCGACCCGACCCGGTCAGCGATGGCCGTGCAACGGCGGCCGGGGTCGGAAGTGGAGATCCAGGAGATCGTGCCACCGATGATGGTGGGCCGCCGCGGAGGCGCGACTGGTCCCGGTCGGAGCAGGCCCACCTTCGGGCGCACGGTGGGCCAGCGCCGCCAGCTCGTCGCCCTCGACCTCGCGCATGTAGTCGGCCTGGCGCTCGCGGGCGAGCACGCCCGCCACGAAGTCGTTCATGGTGTTCGACCCTTCGCCGGCAACGGGAACACGCTTCGGCGGGTCGGTATCGCCAGTGGCTCGGCGCGGTCCCGGCGGCCTTGATCTGGCCCGCGCGTCCCTGCTTCCCGCGACCGCACGATCTTCCCACCGCCGGGCACGTCAAGTCATGTGCACAACGGCTCGTTCTGGCTCGCGCACCGCCGCTAGGGCGCGGCGAACCTGCCGTGGCGCCCTCGTTGACACCCCGCACGGCCGGCGCTACCATGCCCGCACGCTTGGTTAGCACTCGCAAGGGTAGAGTGCTAACTCGGCCGCTACGAGGACCATCCGGGTGGCGCGACGCAAGGACCGCCCCGGTCCGCTCGACTCGCGCTCGGCCGCGATCCTGCGGGCCATCATCGAGGAATACGTGGCCACGGCGCAGCCGGTCGGCAGCCAGTCGCTGGTCGAGAGGCACCGCCTGGACGTCAGTCCGGCCACGGTGCGCAACGTCATGGCTGAGCTCGAGCGCGCCGGCCTGCTCCACAGCCCGCACACGAGCGCCGGCAGGGTGCCCACCGACGCCGGCTATCGGCTCTACGTCGAGTCGATCGCCGAGGCCGTCGTCCTGGCCCCGGTCGAACAGCTGATGATCCGCCACCAGTTCGGGCAGGTCGAGTTCGCCAGCGAACAATGGTTCCGGCTCGCGGCCTCGACGCTCGCCGGCGTGACCCACGTCGCCGGCATCGCCACGCCGGCCAAGCCGGAGGCCTCGCGGATCCGGCGCATCGACCTCGTCGCCAGCGGCGAGCGGCTGGCCAGCCTCGTCCTCGTCCTGGCCGAGGGTCCTGTCAAGCAGCTCCTCCTGCCCCTCGACGCGATGACCGACCAGGCGGCCCTCGACGAAGCCTCCCAGAAGCTCAACGCCCGCCTGACGGGTCTCACGGCCCGACAGCTCGAGCCGCTGGCCCGCGACCTGCCCCTGGACACCGACGCCGACCGCCTTGTCGCCCACGCCGCCCAGCGGATCGCGGCGGCGATGCGCGAGTTCGATACCGCGGCCGTCGAGGACGTCTTCAGCGAGGGCCTGCTCTACGTCATGGAGGCGCCGGAGTTCTCGCAGACCGACAAGCTGCGCCGCGTCTTCCAGCTTCTCGAGGACCGGGTCTATCTTGGCGATCTCGTGCACGACGTCACCGACTTCGGCGACGTGCGCATGTTCATCGGCGCCGAGAACCGGCCGGCCGAGCTGCACGAGGTCGCGCTCGTCCTGGCGCCGTACGGTCGGCGGGGGCGAGCCAGCGGCGTGGTCGGCGTGCTGGGTCCGACCCGGATGGCTTACCCCCAGGCGATCAGCATGGTTCGCTACGTGAGTGGACTGATGAATGAACTCGTGGATCACCTGTACGCATGACCAGCCATCGAACCCGCGCCCAAGAGCGCATCGACGCCCTCCAGGCACCAAGCGCCGCCAAGCTCCTCACCCGGGTCGAGGAGCTGGAAGCGGAGCTCGCGGCCGCGCGCCGGGAAGCGGCCGATAACCTCTCCGGCTGGCAGCGCGAGGCGGCCGACTTCCGCAACTACAAGCGGCGGACCGAGCAGGACCGCGAGGCGATCCTGGGCCTCGCCAGCGAGTCCCTGTTGCGCAAGGTGCTGGCCCTCGCCGACGACTTCGACCGGGCCATCGACCTCATGCCGCCCGAGCTGGGCAAGGTGCCCTGGACCGAGGGCATCGTGGCCATCGACCGCAAACTGCGCATGCTCCTCGACTCCGAGGGCGTCACCCCCATCGAGGTGTTGGGCAAGCCCTTCGATCCGCGGGAGCACGAGGCGATCACCCACGAGACCACCGACGAAGTGCCCGATGAGACCGTCATCGGGGAGATCCAGCGCGGCTACCGGATCCGGGAACGCGTCCTGCGCCCGGCGCTCGTCGCCGTATCAAAGCATCCCGGCGAAGACGCCGGGTCCGGAGGGAACGACTAGACCATGGGCAAGATCATCGGCATCGACCTGGGCACCACCAACTCCGTCGTCGCGGTCATGGAGGGCGGTGAACCGACCGTCATCCCCAGCGCCGAGGGTGGGCGGACCGTGCCCTCCGTCGTCGCCTTCTCGAAGACGGGTGAGCGCCTGGTCGGCCAGATCGCCAAGCGCCAGTCGATCACGAACCCGGCCAACACCGTCTACTCGATCAAGCGCTTCATGGGCCGCCGCTGGGACGACGCAGAGGTCCAGCGCTCCAAGGCGCTCGTGCCCTACAAGGTCGAGCGCGACGCCAAGAGCGACGGGGTCAAGGTCGCCCTCGCCGAGGGCCTGAGCTACACGCCGCCGGAGATCAGCGCGATGATCCTCCAGAAGCTCAAGACCGACGCCGAGGCGTACCTCAACGAGAAGGTCACCGAGGCGGTCATCACCGTGCCCGCCTACTTCGACGACACGCAGCGGCAGGCGACCAAGGACGCCGGCCGCATCGCTGGCCTCGACGTCAAACGGATCATCAACGAGCCCACCGCCTCGGCCCTGGCCTACGGCCTGGACAAGAAGAAGGACGAGAAGATCGCCGTCTACGACCTCGGCGGCGGCACGTTCGACATCTCGATCCTCGAGCTGGGCGACGGCGTCTTCGAGGTCAAGGCCACCAACGGCGACACCCACCTGGGGGGCGACGACTTCGATCAGCGGGTCATCGACTGGCTGGTGGCCGAGTTCAAGAAGGACCAGGGCGTCGACCTGACCACCGATCCGCAGGCCATGCAGCGCCTCAAGGAGGCTGCCGAGAAGGCCAAGATCGAGCTCAGCACGGCCTCCCAGACCGAGATCAACCTGCCCTACATCACGGCCGACGCCACGGGCCCCAAGATGCTGCTCATCCCCCTCTCGCGGGCCAAGCTCGAGGATCTCGTGGCCGACCTCGTCGAGAAGACGAAGCGGCCGGTGATCCAGGCGCTCAAGGACTCCGGACTCAAGGCGACCGAGATCGACGAGGTCATCCTCGTCGGGGGCATGACCCGGATGCCCGCGGTCCAGGAGGCGGTCAAGTCCCTCTTCGCCGGCAAGGAGCCCAACAAGGGCGTCAACCCGGACGAGGTCGTGGCCGTCGGCGCGGCCATCCAGGCGGGCGTCCTGGCCGGCGACGTCAAGGACGTGCTGCTTCTCGACGTCACCCCGCTGTCGCTGGGCATCGAGACCCTGGGCGGCGTCATGACGCGGCTCATCGAGCGCAACACGACGATCCCGACCTCCAAGAGCCAGATCTTCTCGACCGCCAGCGACAACCAGCCCCAGGTCGAGATCCACGTCCTCCAGGGCGAGCGCGAGATGGCGCCCGACAACAAGACGCTGGGCAAGTTCATCCTCGACGGCATCCCGCCCGCCCCGCGCGGCGTGCCCCAGGTCGAGGTGACCTTCGACATCGACGCCAACGGCATCCTCGACGTCAAGGCCAAGGACCGGGCCACTGGCCGTGTCCAGCAGGTCCGCATCACGGCCTCCTCGATGCTCTCCAAGGACGACGTGGACCGGATGGTCCGCGATGCCAAGGACCACGCCGAGGAGGATCGCCAGCGACGCGAGGAAGTCGAGACGCGCAACCAGTCCGACGCCCTCGCCTTCCAGGCCGATCGCACCCTGCGCGACTTGGGCGACAAGGTCGATGCGGCCGACAAGGCCGAGGCCGAACGCCGCATCGAGGCCGTCCGGACGGCGTTGAAGGGCAGCGACCTGGGCGCCATCCGCGAGGCCGCCACGGCGCTCGCGGAGCAGATCCAGAAGGTCTCGACTGCCGCCTATGCGAAGACCGGCCCGATCGACTACGAGACCCCGGCCGGGGGCGAGGGGGACGGCGCCGGGACCGGCGGCGAAGCCAAACCCGAGGGGGATGGCGCCGCCAAGAGCGGCGACGCGGACGAAGCCGTCGAAGGCGAATTCAAGGAGGTCTGAGCGAGCGGACCCTCGGGACTGATCGTCGCGACGCTGGTCGCCCCGATCTCCGCCAAATACCGGGCTGGTTGAAGGTCGACCGCGGATCCCTGACGATCTCGGCGTGACGCGCGTCGCGCAGCCGGTCGAGGCCTTCGCCCTGCCAGTAGACGCGCACCGACAGGTGCGCCCCGAGGGCCGCAGTCACGAGCCCCACGGTCGCCATCGTCAAGCGGCCGCCGTGGCCACACTCGATGAGCGACAGCGCCGAGACCGAGACCCCTGTCTCGGCGCTGAGCCGCGACTGGGTCCAGGCACGTCGCTTGCGGAGCAACCTGAGGTCGCTCCCGAGCCGCGAGCTGTCCATCGAACAGAATCTTGTCGACGTGGCTTATCGGGCGGATGCCTGGGGCTTATCGGTGAGCCTCGGCTCGGTGGCCGCGTTACCATCGGCCCCTCGTGACTACGTCCCCCGAACCTGCCCTCATCTCCGCGCGCGGCCTGACTAAGAAGTTCGGCGATTTCACGGCCGTCGATGCCGTCGACTTCGACGTGGCCAAGGGGGAGGCGTTCGGTTTCCTCGGCCCCAACGGCGCCGGCAAGACCTCGACGATGCGGATGATCGGCTGCACGTCGCCGGTGTCGGGTGGCACGCTCAGCGTGCTTGGCCTCGATCCGGCCGTCGACGGGGCGCGCATCCGGGCGCAGCTCGGGGTGGTGCCCCAGCAGGACAACCTGGACACCGAGCTGACCGTCCGCGAGAACCTGCTCATCTACGCCCGCTACTTCGAGATCGGCGGGCGCGAGGCGCGCAAGCGCGCCGACGGTCTGCTGGCCTTCGTGCAGCTGTCCGATCGCGCCGACTCCGAGGTCGAGCCGCTCTCGGGCGGCATGAAGCGCCGCCTGACGATCGCCCGTGCCCTCGTCAACGAGCCGACGCTGCTCCTCCTCGACGAGCCGACCACGGGCCTCGATCCGCAAGCCCGGCACCTGCTCTGGGAGCGCCTCTACGCGCTCAAGCGCCAGGGCGTCACGCTGGTCCTGACGACCCACTACATGGACGAGGCGGAGCAGCTCTGCGACCGGCTCGTGGTCATGGACAAGGCCACGATCGTGGCCGCGGGCTCGCCGCGCGAGCTCATCGAGCAGCACGCCTCGCGCGAAGTCGTCGAG
>JBIOIE010000051.1:0-9054 GCA_044449605.1 Candidatus Limnocylindrales bacterium
CACCTGCAGGCCCGAGAACGAGGCGACCCTCGCCGATGAGCATGCGCACCGTTTCGACGGCGTAGAGGGGCACTCCCTCCGCTCGGGCTACGACCCGCGCGATGAGCGCCTCCGGGATCCCCGGCGCCAGTCCGGCCAGCAGGTCGCGGATCGCCCCGTTCGGGAGGGCCTCGAGATGGAGCCCGCTGAAGTTGCGCTGGCCGGCTCCCCATGAGGGCCGCCGCTCGAAGACCTCGGGGCGGGCGAGGGTGACGATGAGCAGGGGATGTGACCGGGACCACTCGAGCAGCGATTCGACGAAGTCGAAGACGCCCTGGTCGGCCCATTGCAGATCCTCGAAGACGAGCACGGCAGTACCGCGCTCCGAAACGCGCTCGAAGAAGGTGCGCCAGGCGGCGAAGAGGTCGGCGCGCTCGGTGGCCGGCATCTCCTCGAGCCCGATGAGCGCGGCCAGGCGCGGCCCGAGCCACGCGCGCTCCTCCACGTTGGGCACGTACTCGGCCAAGGCAGCGTCGAGGCGCTCGCGAGCCACGTTCGGCGATTCCGTCTCGGCGATGCCGGCGCGCTGGCGGACCATCTCGCCGAGGGCCCAGAAGGCGACACCCTCGCCGTACGCCGGCGAGCGGCCCTGGTGCCAGTAGATGGCCTCCTCGATGCCATCGATGTACTTCTCCAGCTCCCAGACCAGCCGGCTCTTGCCGATGCCGGCCACGCCGACGATCGACACGAGGCGAGCACGACGCTCGCGCCCGGCGGCGTGCAGGAGTTCCTTGAGCAAGTGGAATTCGGTGTCGCGGCCGACGAAGGGCGGCTCGAGCACGTCGGCCCGGCCCACCGCGCCGCGGCCGGCCAGGACGGCGATCGCGCGCCAGGCGGCGACGCCCTCGCTCTTGCCCTTGAGCTGGTGGTCGCCCACGCTCTCGTAGCGGATGGCCGCCTCCGTGGCGCGGCGAGTGGCGTCGCCGACAAGGACCTGGCCGGGCTCGGCGGCACCCTGCAGGCGGGCCGCCGTGTTGACGAGGTCGCCGGTGACCATGCCCTGGCCCGCCGCCCCGAGGTTCACGGCGGTCTCGCCGGTCATGACGGCCGCGCGGGCCCGGAGCCGCAGCTCCGGGGCGCCGGTATCGAGCTGGGCGACGGAGTCGACGAGATCCAGGGCGGCCCGCACGGCCCGGTCGGCATCGTCTTCGTGGGCGACCGGCGTGCCCCAGACGGCCATGACGGCGTCGCCGATGAACTTCTCGACCGTGCCGCCGTAGCGGCCGACGACCTCCCGCGCGGCCTGGAAGTAGCGCCGCTGGAGCGCCTGGACGTCCTCCGGATCGCGCGATTCGGTGAGTGCGGTGAAGCCGACCAGGTCGAGGAAGAGGACCGAGACGAAACGCCGCTCGGTCGTTGCGACGGACGTGGCGTCAGGCGCGTTCAGGGCGGTCGCGACCTCGCCGGTCGCCGCGATCGCCGCCAGGGCCGAGCCGCAGTTGCCGCAGAAGCGATCGCCGGGCTCGTTGGCGGCGCCGCACACGGCGCAGGCGCTGGCCAGCGCCAGGCCGCAGTTGCGGCAGAAGCGGCGGTCGGCGCGGTTCTCGGTCCCGCAGGACGCGCAGATCACGGCCGATGACCGAGGGACATGCCGGAACGTTACACCGCCGCCCCGCACAGGGAAACGTGCTACCTGCGAGGCTGGTATCGTCGTTTGGTGGCCTCCTCGACGACCGCCCCTTCCCTGCCGGCCTCATCGGCCGAAGAGATTCGTCTCGCCTTCGCCGACGCCTGGGGCCAGATGGGCGAGGCGTGGGGGGTTCCGCCCTCGGTCGCCCGGGTCCACGGCTACGTCCTCGCCCACGCCGGACCGCTGACGGAACGTGAGGTTCGCCAGGCACTCGGGCTGTCGCACCGCGCAGCAAGTCTGGCCCTTGCGGAGTGCGTCGCCTGGGGGCTCGTCGAGCCGCTCGAGGAGCCGGTCCGGGTCGGCCGGCGCGGGCCGAGCGCGGTCGCCTACGGCAAGGTCGGCGACCACTGGACGTGGTTCCAGCGCATCGCCGAGCAGCGCAAGCAGCGCGAGACCGATCCCATGCTGCCGCTCATCGCCGCGGCGATGGCTCGCGCCGACGAGGTCGTGCAGGCCGATCCCAGGGACGGCGAGGCCAAGCGGCTGCGCGACTGGCTGACCGAGTTCCACGAGTTCGTGCGCCTCTTCGACCGGGCCGTTGCTCTCGTCTCGCGGACCGGCTCGACCGAGATCGCGCGCGGCTTCGGGGTCCTCGCCCGGCTCTCCGACGAGAGCCTCGACCGCCTGCTGCGCCTCTTCGCCTCGCTGCCAGAGGATGAACTGGCGGCGACGATCGAAGCCATCTCGCAGGTCTCGCCGGTGACCGCACGGAGGGTGTTGTCTGCGGCCAGCCGCGTCGCCCGCCTGGGCCGCTAAGCCCGGCTCAGAGGATCTTCGAGAGGAACGACTTCGTGCGCTCGTGCTGGGGATGGGCGAAGAGCGCCTCGGGTGTGCCCTCTTCGAGGATGACGCCGTCGTCCATCATCACGACCCGGTCGGCGACTTCGCGGGCGAAGCCCATCTCGTGGCTGACCACGATCATCGTCATGCCCTCGAGGGCCAGCTCCTTCATGACCTCGAGAACCTCGCCGATCATCTCCGGGTCGAGGGCCGAGGTCGGCTCGTCGAAGAGCATCAGCGCCGGCTTCATGGCCAAGGCCCGGGCGATGGCCACGCGCTGCTGCTGGCCGCCCGAGAGCTGGGCCGGATAGGTGTCCAGCTTGTGGCCGAGGCCGACGCGGACGAGCAGGGCTCGGCCCAGCTCCTGCGCCTCGGCCGTGGGGGTGTTGCGGACCTGAGTGGGCGCCTCGGTGACGTTCTCGAGCGCCGTCTTGTGGGGGAAGAGGTTGAAGCGCTGGAAGACCATGCCGATCTCCTGGCGCTGGCGGGCGATGTTGCGCTCCTTGTCCTCGACGAGCTTGCCGCTCTCCTCCCGGTAGCCGATCAGGTGGCCGTTGACCTTGATGCGGCCCTCCTGGATCTTCTCGAGGTGGTTGATGCAGCGGATGAACGTCGTCTTACCCGAGCCCGACGGGCCGATGACGACGACGACCTCCCGTCGCTTCACGGACATCGATACGCCCTTGAGGACGTGCAGGCGGCCGAACCACTTGTGCACGTCCGTCGCCTCGACGATCAGTTCCTGCGTCGCGGTCGGCGGGCCGCCGATCGCGTCCAGGATGCCTTTGGCGATCTCGGCCATCTCAGCGCCCGTAGTTGCCGCCGACCGGCGATGCCGATCGAAAGCCCGTGAGGCGAGCCAGGAGGCCGGGCCCCTGCTCACCGCCGACGCCCTTGCCCAGCCGACGCTCGATGCGGCCCTGGATCAGCCCCCAGATCGTCGTCAGCAGCAGGTACCAGACCGCCGCCGCCAGGAACAGCTCGAAGGGGTGGAAGCTCATCGGGCCGCTGGCGTTGAGGTTGGAGAAGGTGACGAACAGCTCGCGGGTGCCGACGATGACCAGCAGCGACGTCGTCTTGAGCATGTTGTTGAACTCGTTGCCGAGCGGCGGCACGATGACCCGAGCCGCCTGCGGCAGGACGATCCGGCGCATGGCTTTGGCGAAGGGCATGCCCAGCGACTTGGCCGCCTCCATCTGGCCGGCGTCGATGGAGAGGATGCCGGCGCGCACGATCTCGGACATGTAGGCGCCTTCGTTGACGCCCAGGGCGAAGATGCCGGCCTGCACGGCGCCGGTCCCGAAGGCGGCCAAGGGCGTGATGTCGGGGAAGGTGTAGATGCCGGTCACGCCGAGCCCGTAGTAGAGGATCACGATCTGGACCAGCAGCGGCGTGCCCCGGAAGATCCAGATGTAGACCTCACCGATAGTCCGGAAGACCGGCGTCCGGCTCATCTTGGCGAGCGCGCCGAAGACGCCCAAGATCACGCCCATGACCTGGGCGATGATGGAGATGAAGACGGTCAGCAGGAGCCCCTGGATGATCACGGGATCCGGCCGGATGATCGAGTCGACGAAGAAGTCCCAGCGATATTGATAGCTGCTCGGCTGGCAGCCGGCGAGGACGATCGCGAGAAGGGCGGCCGTCAGCACGAGGGCTGGCCGACCGCCCCTCCCCTTCAAGGCCCGTTCCACGTGGTCAGGCCGCTGGGAGCCTGTGGCCTACTGGAACTTGTTGATGACGACGTCGCTGACCTGGATGGCCCCGGCGTCGACCTTGTACTTCTGGAGGATCTGCAGATACGACCCGTCGTTCATCATCGCGATCAAGGCTGCGGTGACGGCATCTGCCAGGGCCGTATGCCCGGTTGCGGTCGTGTGGGCGGCGTCCACCGGCTTGGGCACGCTGATGCCGACCTTGATGGCCGGCAGCGTGAAGGCGGCCTTCTCGAACTGGTCGGGCTGCTTGGCGACGTAGCTGTCGACGACCGGCTCGTCGGCGAAGTAGGCATCGACGTGGTGAGCCACCAGCGCCGCGAACGCGTCGGAGTCCATCTGGAAGGGCACGGAGACGGGGTCGGGCTTGCCGGCGTCTTCGCACTTCTTCTTGAGACCGCCGCTTGCCTTGTAGAGGTCGGCGCCCTCGAGGTAGCCCTGCTCGGTCGTGCCCGTCTCCGCCCCGATCTTCTTGCCGCACAGGTCCAGCTCGGTGCTGATGCCCGCCGGGTTGCCCTTCGGCAGGGCCAGGGCCTGCTTGACCTGCTGGTAGGGGATCATGTCGACCTGGGCGAGCCGGTCGGGGGTGATGTTCTGGTCGGACACGATGATGTCGCACTTGCCGCTGTTGACGGCGGCGATGATCGTGTTGAAGACCGAGTTGATGAACTCAGCCGTGAGGCCGAGGCGCGTGGCGATGCCCTGCGCGATCTCGACGTCCGATCCGATCGGGTTCTGGTTGGCGTCGAAGTATTCGAACGGCTCGTAGGGCATGTCGCTGCACACGAGCAGCTTCCCGGCGAAGATCAGTTGGTCCGCGGGGACCGTGGCGACGTTGGTCGGGGCCGGTGTCGCGGTGGGCCCGACGGTCGCGCTCGGAGCCATCGTGGGCTCGGTCGTGGGGCCCGGTGTGGGTGAGGCGGCCGAGGTGCAGGCCCCGGCGAGCAACATCGCCGCCGCCGAGACCGCAACCAACCTGTGGACGGTGGAGCGCATCGAGTTTCCTCCTCTTCCCCTGATTCCAGTCCCCGTTGGATAACTGGGACGCTCCGAGGAGCCGGCCGGTTCGCGCAAGGTTAGCGCTCCCGGCCCGTGGATACCAGCCGCTCGATTGGCGGAGAGGGTGGGATTCGAACCCACGAGGCTTGCGCCCGGCGGTTTTCAAGACCGCTGCCATCAACCACTCGGCCACCTCTCCGCGGCGAGGATAGCAAGGGAACGCCCCGGGACGGGCAGCCCGGTGGCGGATGGTCCCGGCCGAGACGCATCCGATGGCCCCTGCGCCGGGCACGGGCCAGGGTCATACTCGGGCCGATGCGCCCTCTCTCCGCGCCGTTCGACCGGATCGCGGCCGGCCTGCCCGCCGTCATCGACGCCTCGGGCACCGCCCTTCTCAGCCGCCGGCTGCTGACCAAGGAGATGGCCTTCCCGGCCGACGAGCGCGAGGCGTTCGGGCTCGAAGGCCTCCTGCCCGCGCGCGTGCTGACCCTCGCGGAGCAGGTGCAGCTGGAGATGGAGCACCTCCGGCGCAAGACCGACGACCTCGAGCGCTACATCGGCCTGGCCGCCCTCCAGGACCGCAACGCCACGCTCTTCTACCGGCTCCTGGCTGAGAACCTGGAGGAGTTCCTGCCCGTCGTCTACACGCCCACCGTGGGCCTGGCCTGCCAGGACTTCAGCCACATCGTCCGGCGCACGCGGGGGATCTGGATCACGCCGGAGGACCGCGACCGGATCCCTGACGTCCTGCGCGCTGCCCCGTCCGAAGACATCCGGCTCATCGTCGTCACCGACAACGAGCGGATCCTCGGCCTCGGCGACCAGGGCGCTGGGGGCATGGCCATCCCCATCGGCAAGCTGGCCCTCTACACCGCGGCGGCCGGCATCCACCCCTCCTTGACCCTGCCGGTCTCGTTGGACGTGGGCACCGACAACCAGAAGCTCCTGGCCGACCCGCTCTATCTGGGCTACCGCAAGCCGCGCCTGCGGGGCGCCGAGTACGACGCGCTCATCGAGGCCTTCGTGGCCGGCGTCCAGGAGGTCTGGCCGGGCTGCCTCATCCAGTGGGAGGACTTCAAGCACCTCAACGCGCTGCGCATCCTCGACCGCTATCGGGACCGGGTGCCGTCCTTCAACGACGACATCATGGGCACCTCCGCCGTGGTCCTGGCCGGCGTCCTGACGGCCGGCCGCTGCCGCGACGTGGCGCTCGCCGATGAACGGGTCGTGATGGCCGGCGCGGGCGCGGCCGGCATCGGCATCGCCCGCCTGCTCAAGCTCGAGATGCTCGGGCGGGGCATGACCGAGGCGGCCGTCCGGGAAGCTATCGTGCTCGTCGACTCACATGGGCTGGTCCACTCCGGACGGACGGATCTCGACGAGGCCAAGCAAGAGCTGGCCCTGCCCCAGGAGGTGGCCGCGGAGCTTGGCCTTGGCGGCGAGCCGCCGGCGGGCCTCGAGGCCGTCGTGCGCGCGGTGCGGCCGACGGTCCTGGTGGGCACGACCGCCGTCGGCGGCACGTTCAGCGAAGCGATCATCCGGGCCCTCGCCGACGGCTGCGACCGGCCGGTCGTGATGCCCCTCTCCAATCCGACCGCCGCGACCGAGGCGACCCCCAAGGACGTCGTACGCTGGACGCGCGGGCGAGCGATCGTGGCCACCGGCTCACCCTTCGCGCCGGTCAGCTTTGCGGGCGCCAACCACCTCGTCGGACAGGCCAACAACGTCTTCATCTTCCCCGGCCTTGGGCTCGGCGCCATCGTCGCCGAAGCGTCGGGCGTTTCGGACGGGATGCTCCTGGCGGCGGCCCGGGCGCTGGCCGACGCGACCTCCGACGAGCGCCTCGCGGCGGGCGCGATCTACCCGGCCGTCGACGACCTGCGGCCCATCTCCCGCGCGGTCGCCCTGGCCGTCGCCCGCGAGGCCATGGCCGCAGGCCTGGCCCGCATCCCCGCCTCGGCCGACCTGGCTGCCGAGGTCGACGGGGCGATGTGGTGGCCCGAATACGTGCCCTACCGCGCAGCCCCGTCGGTCGCCGCCCAGCTCGAGGCGAACGGGCGGACGAATCTGGTCGAGTCGGTCCGCCGCTGAGGCGGCCGCCTCAGGCGCCCCTCTCAGGCGCCGATGACGTCGACGCCCAGGTGTGCTCTGAGGACCTCGGGGACGTGGACCGACCCGTCCGCCGCCTGGTGGACCTCGAGGATGGCCGCGACCGTGCGGGCGAGGGCCAGGCCGGAGCCGTTGAGCGTGTGCAGGATCTCCGGCCGGGCGCCCGGCTCGGGCCGCCAGCGCACGTTCATGCGGCGAGCCTGGTAGTCGCGGAAGTTCGAGACCGAGCTGACCTCGAGCCAGCGCTCCACGCCCGGGGCCCAGACCTCGAGGTCGTACTTCTTGGCCTGCACGAAGCCCATGTCGCCGGTGGCCATGAGCTTGACCCGGTAGGGCAGCTCGAGACGCTGGAGGACGACCTCCGCGCAGTCGGTCAGCCACTCCAGGGTCGCGTTCGAGTCGGCCGGCCGCTCGAAGCAGACCATCTCGACCTTGTCGAACTGGTGGACGCGCAGGATGCCCCGGGTGTCCTTGCCGGCCGCGCCGGCCTCGCGCCGGAAGCAGGGCGAGTAGGCGACGTAGCGGACCGGCATGTCGGCCGCCTCGAGGATCTCGTCGCGGTGGATGTTCGTGACCGGGACCTCGGCGGTGGGCACCAGGTACAGGTCGTCCCGGCCGACCACGTACATGAGGTCTTCCTTGTCGGGCAGCTGGCCGGTGCCCCGGGCGGAGGCCGCGTTGACCAGCGCCGGCGGCCAGATCTCGGTCATGCCGTGCTCGCGGACGTGGAGCTCGACCATGAAGTCGATGAGCGCCCGCTGCAGCGCCGCGCCGCGACCGCGGTACATCGGGAAGCCGGAGCCGGTGACCTTGGCCCCGGCCTCGAGGGCGAACATGCCCAGGGCGTCGCCGGCCTCCCAGTGCGGGCGGACCGCGCTGCCGTCGGCGCGGATGTGGGGGGCAGGGTCGCCCCAGGTGCGCACGATGAGGCTGGCCGCCTCGCCGCCGACCGGCACGCCCGGATCGGCCGGGTTGGGGATGCGCAGCAGGAGGTCCTCCAGCTCGGCCTCGACGGCCGCCAGCTCGATGTCGAGGGCGGCGATGCGAGCTCCCGCGTCGGTCGAGCGCTGGCGGAGGGCCGCCACCTCGGCACCGCGAGGGTCCGCGCCGCCGCCGATGGCCGCCCCGACTTCCTTCGAGACCGCGTTGCGCTCGGCGCGCAGTCCCTCGGCCTGGCCGAGGATGGCGCGCCGGCGCTCGTCGAGGGCGACGGCGGCGTCGACGAGGCCGGGATCCTCGCCCTTGTCGAGGGCGCCCCGGCGCAGCCCCGCCGGGTCGTCGCGCAGGCGCTGGAAGCCGACGCTCACGGCCGGACCGCCGCGGCCGGGGCGCCCGCGTCGCGCAGGCGGGCGTTCACGAAGGCGGCGTCGAGGCTGGCCAGCAGCCAGCCGGCCCGGGGCCCATTGGCCCGGCCGAGGAAGGCCGTGTAGAGGGCCGCGAAGGCCCAGCCCGAGGGCACGCCCGCCGCCTGGGCCGTCCGGAAGATGAGGTCCTGCCAGGCATCGCCGGTGGCCGGCCGCTCCGCGGCCGCGGCCTCGGCCAGGGCGAGCAGGTAGGCGTGCTGCTCGGCGTCCAGCTTGTCGGCCTCGGCGGGCAGGCCGTCCTCGCGCACCTCGACCCGATAGCGGTCCGGGGCGAAGTCGGCCAGCCACGCCCGGGCGACGGCGATGCGTTGGGCGAGGATGGCGTCCTCTGCCGCGTCGAGCGGGCTCCCCTTCTCGGCCGTCACCCGCGCCTCGAGAGCGACGCCGGGGACCTGCACGAGCAGGGCCAGGTGGCGGA
>JBIOIE010000052.1:0-8757 GCA_044449605.1 Candidatus Limnocylindrales bacterium
GTCGTCGGCGGGATGGCGGGCGGGGGGGCAGCGGAGGGGAAACTTGTGTGTCCGGCCGGGCCGGGCAGCCGGCGGGGGCGACGTGCGGAGGCGCACCCTACCCCCGCGGTGGCACAAAGCCAGCACGCGGCCAGCCGGATCCGCTGGAGGGTCGCCTCGTGGCGGCGGTCGATCGAGGGCGGCCCGTCCTCCGGCGCCCGGCCAGCCAGCGCGGCATAGGCCGAGCCGGCCAGGCCGGGACCCGCCGTGCCGAGCAGGAGCACGACGTCGTCCGCCGCCCGGAAGGCCGGACCGACACGCCGCTCGACGTCGTCGAGCAGGCCGACGACCCCGATCTGGGCCGTCGGCGCGATGGCGCCGGAGGGCGACTCGTTGTAGAAGCTGACGTTACCGCCGGTGACCGGCAGCCCCAGGGCGCGACAGGCGTCGCCGACCCCGCGCACGGATTCGGCGAAGCGCCAGAACGCCTCCGGCCGGGTCGGGTCGCCGAAGTTCAGGCAGTCGGTCACGCCCAGCGGGCGAGCGCCGGTGATGGCCACGTTGCGGGCGCACTCGGCGACCGCCATCACCGCGCCCAGCCAGGGGTCGCAGGCGGCGACGCCGGCGCATGCGTCCGTGGACGCGACGAGCGCCTGGGTCGTGCCCTTGATGCGCAGGACCGCGGCTCCATGCTCGCCCGCCGCGACGGTGTCCGTGCCGACGGTCTCGTCGTACTGGCTGGTCAGCCACGCCCGGCTGCCGAGGTTGGGGTCGCCGAGCAGGGCCAGGAGCACCGCGCCCGGGTCCGCCCCGCGTTCGGGCAGCCCGTCGCGCGCCTCGACCGGCGCGCCCGGCGCGGGGGCTGAGCGGACCCGCGCGGGGGGGGTCGCCAGCCGCTCGTGGATGATCGCTTCGCTGGTCAACGCGGCGGCCGGGATGCTGGCCAACACGTCGCCGCCGCATAGGACGCGGATCAGCCCGTCGTCGGTGACCCGCCCGATGACCGCGGCCGGGATGGCCCAGCGGGCGCAGACGGCGAGCATCGCTTCGAGGTTCGCCGGGCAGACGATGGCCAGCATCCGCTCCTGGCTCTCGCTGATCATGACCTCGAAGGGAACCATGCCCGGTTCCCGCCGGGGGATCGCATCGAGATCCACGGCGATGCCCGTGGCGGCCCGGTCGGCGGTCTCCGAGACGGCGCAGGTGATGCCCCCCGCGCCGAGATCCTGGAGCCCTTCCAGCAGCCCGGCCCCGATGAGCTCCAGGCTGGCCTCGATGAGCAGCTTCTCGGCGAACGGGTCGCCGACCTGGACCGTCGGGCGCTTGGCGGCGCTGGCGTCGTCGAAGCTCGCGCTGGCCAGGATGCTCGCCCCGCCGATGCCGTCGCGGCCGGTGGCCGAGCCGAAGAGGACGGCCAGATTGCCCGGGCCGGGAGCGGCCGCGCGGGTGAGGTGGCGCGTCTCGAGCAGGCCGATGGCCATGACGTTGACGAGCGGGTTGTCCGCGTAGGAGGGGTCGAAGACCAGCTCGCCGCCGACCGTTGGCACGCCCACGCAGTTGCCGTAGCCGCCAACGCCGCGGACGACACCGCGCACGAGGTGGCGGGTGCGCGGTTCGGACGGGTCGCCGAACTTCAGGGCGTCGAGCACGGCGATGGGCCGAGCGCCCATCGTGAAGATGTCGCGCAGGATGCCGCCAACGCCCGTGGCGGCGCCCTGGTATGGCTCGACCGCGCTGGGATGGTTGTGCGATTCGAGCTTGAAGGCGACGGCCCGGCCGCCGCCGATGGCGATGACCCCGGCGTTCTCGCCCGGCCCGGCCATGACCTCGGCGCCCGCGCTGGGCAGCGTCCGCAGAAGGGGCCGCGAGCTCTTGTAGCTGCAGTGCTCGCTCCACATCACGCTGAACATCGCCAGCTCGAGGTCGTTCGGTGCGCGGCCAAGGCGCTCGATGATGGCCGCCAGCTCGTCGTCCTCGAGGCCGAGGGCGCGGTGACGGGGCACGGCCGGCACGAGCGGTGCGACGGCCATCAGGCCACCCCCGCCGGCGTGCCCGACGCCGCCCGGTCGGCGGCGACGCTCTCGACGAGCGAGCGGAACACGAGGAGGCCGTCGTCCGAGCCCAGGATCGTCTCGGCTGCGCGCTCGGGATGGGGCATCAGGCCGGCGACGCGACCGCCCGCATCGCTGACGCCGGCGATGTCGCGGGCCGAGCCGTTGGGGTTGCCCTCCGGCGCGACGTAGCGGAAGAGCACGCCGGCGGCGGCCTCCAGCGCGTCGAGGGCCGCCTCGGGCAGGAAGTAGTTGCCCTCGCCGTGGGCGACCGGCAGGCGCAGCGTCCGCCCCACGGGGATCGCCCGCGTGAACGGCGTATCGCGCCGCTCGGCGGCCAGGCGGACCCAGCGGTGCTCGAAGCGCAGGGATGCGTTACGCAGCAGGGCGCCCGGCAGGAGGCCGGCCTCGGCCAGGACCTGGAAGCCGTTGCAGATGCCGAGTACCAGGCCGCCCCGCGCGGCATGTTCACGGATGGCGCCCATGATCGGGCTGCAGCGGGCGAGCACGCCGGCCCGCAGGTAGTCGCCGTAGGCGAAGCCGCCGGGCAGGATGACGAGGTCGGCGCCGCGCAGGTCGGGCGTCTCGTGCCAGAGCAGCTCGGCCTCGGCCCCGGCCAGGCGCGCGGCATGGACGGCGTCGCGGTCGCAGTTGGAGCCCGGGAAGACGACCACGCCGACTTTCATGCGCCCGCGCCTCCGGGCGCGGCTGGCCGGGCCACGGCCTCGATCGGCTCGATGGTCCAGCCCTCGATGATCGGGTTGGCGAAGACCTCGCCGGCCAGGCGCTCGACGATCACCCGGGCCGCGGCGGCATCGGGCGCCTCGACGGTCAGCTCCACCCGCCGGCCGACGTGGACGGCGGAGACGTTGTCGACCCCGAGATGAGGCAGGGACGCCTCGACCGCCCGCCCCTGGGGGTCGAGGATGCCGGGCCGGGGCATGACCGCGACGGCGAAGCGGAAGGCGGTCATGGGGCGATGACGTCGTCGGCCAGGTAGCGCCCGAACGAGCCGCCGGTGATCCGTTCGAAGGCCTCGACATAGCGCTCCCGGGTGCCGGCCACGACCTCGTCGGGCAGCTCGGGCCCGGGCGGCGTCTTAGCCCAGCCGATGGATTCGAGCCAGTCGCGCACGAACTGCTTGTCGAACGAGGCCTGCGCCCGGCCGGGTTCGTACGCGGCCAAGTCCCAGAAGCGGCTCGAGTCCGGGGTAAGGACCTCGTCGATGAGGAGCAGTTCGCCGGACGCGGCCTCCCGGCCGAACTCGAACTTCGTGTCGGCCAGGATGATGCCGGCGCGCTCCGCCCGGTCGGCCCCGAAGCGGTACAGGGCGAGGGCCAGTGTGCGCAGCCGCTCGGCCAGCTCGGCGCCGACGAGCCGGACGACAGCGTCGAAGTCGATGTTCTCGTCATGGGCGCCGATCTCGGCCTTCGTCGAGGGCGTGAAGAGCGGCTCGGGCAGCTGCTCGCTCTCGCGCAGGCCGGCCGGCAGGAGCAGGCCGCAGACGGCGCCGTTGCGCTGGTAGTCCTTCCAGCCGCTGCCCGAGAGGTAGCCCCGCACGATGACCTCGATGGGCAGCACCTCGGCTGTGCGGCAGATCATCGAGCGCCCGCGCAGTTCGGCGGCCCCGGCGGCGAAGTCCGGGGGCAGCTCGTGCGGGTCGACCGACAGGAGATGGTTAGGCAGCAGCCCGGCCGTCTCCCGGAACCAGAAGCGCGAGAGGCCGGTGAGGACCCGGCCCTTGTCCGGTATCGCGGTGGGCAGGACGACGTCGAACGCCGACAGCCGGTCGCTCGCGACGAGCAGCAGGCGCCCTTCGTCGAGGCGGTAGAGGTCGCGGACCTTGCCCGACCGGACGAAGCCCTCAGCGATCGGCATGGACCACCTCCGTGAGCGGCAGCAGGGCGTCGAGGCGGGCGATGACCGCCGGCACGTTGCGGAGCAGGTGGGCGTCGTCGAAGCAGGCCGCCAGCTCCTCGCGGCCGATGGCGGCCGCGACCTCCGGATCAGCGGCGAGGAGCTCGGCCAACGGCCGGCCCTCGTCCGCGGCGCGTAGCGCGTTGCGCTGGACGATCTCGTAGGCGGCCTCGCGCGAGAGCTCGCCGGTCTCGACGAGGGCCAGCAGGACCCGGCTCGATGCGTGCAGCCCGAGGCCCCGCTCGACGTTGCCGCGCATGCGCTCGCGCTGGACCTCCAGGCCCTCCACCAGGCCGGCGAAGCGGACGAGCATGTAGTCGATCAGGATCGTCGCGTCGGGCAGAGCCACCCGTTCGACCGAGGAGTGGCTGATGTCGCGCTCGTGCCAGAGGGCCTCGTCCTCGAGGCCGGCGAGGGCGTAGCCGCGGAGCAGGCGGGCCAGGCCGCCGAGGCGCTCGGAGAGGATCGGGTTGCGCTTGTGGGGCATCGCCGAGCTGCCCTTCTGGCCGGCCCGGAACGGCTCGCGCAGCTCGCCGATCTCGGTGTGCTGGAGGTTGCGGATCTCCGTCGCGAAGCGCTCGATCGACCCGCCGGCGACGGCGATCGCGGCCAGGAAGGCGGCATGCCGATCGCGGGCGACGACCTGGCTGCTGGCCGGGTCGCGCTCCAAGCCCAGCTCGGCCAGGACCTCCGCCTCGACGTCCGGGTCGAGCAGGCTGTAGCTGCCGACCGGACCCGAGATCTTGCCGCAGGCGAGGTCCGCAGCGGCCGCCCGTAGCCGAGTCCGGGCCCGGTCCAGCTCCCAGGCCCAACTCGCCAGCTTCAGCCCGAACGTGATCGGCTCGGCATGGACCGAGTGGGTGCGGCCCATCATCACGGTCCCGGCCTCCGCGCGGGCGCGGGTCACCACGACCACGATGGCGCGGTCGAGATCGACCAGGAGGCGCTCGGCGGCGGCCCGGCACTGGAGCGCCAGCGCGGTGTCGACGACGTCGCTGCTGGTCAGACCGAGGTGGAGGTAGCGGCCGTCGGGCCCGACGGTCTCCGCGACCTGGCTGACGAAGGCGATGACGTCGTGGTCCGTCGTCAGTTCCAATTCCGCGATGCGTTCGACGTCGATGCGCGCTCGCGCCTCGATCGCCGCCAGCGCGGTGGCCGGGACCTGGCCGCGCCGAGCCTGGGCGCGGGCCACAGCCAGCTCGACTCGCAGCATCGCCGCGAAGCGCGCCTCGTCGGTCCACAGGGCGCCCATCTCCGGCAGCGTGTAGCGCGGGATCATCGGGCCACCTGGGCCACGGCCAGGTGCCGGCCGATGTCGCGCCGACGCTGGATGCCCGGGAAGCTGATCAGATCGGCCGCCTCCTGAGCGGCGGTGGCGGCGGCGGCGACATCCCGGCCCTGACCGACGACCGTCAGCACGCGGCCGCCGGCCGTGACCAGCCCTCCGCCGGGGCCCTCGGCCACGCCGCCGAAGAAGACGCGTACGTCGGGCGCCACCCGGGCCAGTTCTGCGAGGCCCTCGATGCGAGTACCCGTACGGGGAGTGCCCGGATAGCCTGGCGCGGCCAGCACGACCCCCACGGCCGCCCCGGGTTGGGCCGGCAGCGAGGTCCCCTCGATGCCCTGTTCCCGGGCGGCTTCGGCCAGCCGGCCCTCGGCAGCGGCCAGCAGGAGCGGCGCCAGCGGGCCCGCCACGAGGGGCACCATCACCTGCGTCTCGGGGTCCCCGAACCGGGCGTTGAACTCGAGCAGGCGGGGCCCCTTAGCGGTGAGCATCAGGCCGGCGTAGAGCGCCCCGCGGAAGGGCGCGCCGCGCCTGGCCAGCTCCCCGAGCACCGGCCGGTGGATCGAAGCGATGAGCGCCTCGGCGGACGCCCGGTCGATCTCGGGCCGCGGCGCCACGGCACCCATGCCCCCGGTGTTGGGGCCGCTATCCCCCTCCCCGATGCGCTTATGGTCGCGCGCCGGGGACATGGCCAGGGCCATCCGCCCATCGCAGATCGCGACGAGGCTGACCTCGGGGCCCGTCAGAGCCTGCTCCACGACGATCCGTTCGCCGGACGATCCGAAGGCGCCGTCATCGAGCGCGGCCCGGATGGCCGCTTCGGCCTCGGCGAGGGTGCTGCAGATGGTCACGCCCTTGCCGGCCGCCAGGCCGTCGGCCTTGACGACCAGCGGTGCTCCCACGCGCGCCGCATAGGCGATGGCGGTCGCGCTGTCGATGAAGTCCGCCCCTTCGGCCATGGGCACGCCGGCGGCCCGGGCGACCTCGCGGCAGAAGGCCTTGCTGCCTTCGATCCGAGCCGCGGCGGCGTCGGGGCCGAAGGCCGGGATCCCCACTTGGCGCAGGGCATCGGCGACGCCGGCGACGAGGGGTGCCTCGGGGCCGATGACGACGAGGTCGACGCGCTCAGCCCCGGCGAGCGCCACCACCGCGGCGGGATCCGTCGCCTCGAGGCCGGGCCGGACCTCGGCCACGTCGGTCATGCCCGGGTTGCCCGGGGCGACGACGATCGTCTCGACGCCCGGATCGAGGCGGAGGCGCCAGGCCAGCGCGTGCTCGCGCGCACCCGAGCCGACCACCAGGATCCGCCGCGGCGTCATGCGGCGACGCCCTTGACGACGGCGGCCCCGGCCAGCCCGTCGCCGCGCACGATCGTCTGGGTGCGCTCCGGTCCGACACTGACGAGGGCTACCGGCACGCCCGCCCGCGCCTCCAGGGCATCGACGAAGTCGCGGGCCGCGTGGGGCAGGTCGCTCATCGCCCGTGCCTCGCCCAGCTCGTCCGACCAGCCCGGGAACGTCTCGTAGAGCGGCTCCGCTCGTTCCAGCTGGGCCAGACTGAGCGGCCAGGCATCGACGCGCACACCGTCGATCCGATAGGCCGTACACAGGCGGATCTCGGCCAGGCCGGAGAGGATGTCGAGCTTGTTGAGGACGATGCTGGTGACGCTGTTGAGGGCCACGACATGACGGAGCGGCACGGCGTCGAACCAGCCACAGCGGCGGCGCCGGCCCGTGGTCGTACCGAACTCCCGGCCCTTCTCGAGCAGGTGGCTGCCGATCGGCTCCCCCAGCTCGGTCGGGAACGGTCCGCGTCCGACTCTTGTCGCATAGGCCTTCATGACCCCGATGACCTGGTCGACCTGGCGGGGCCCGATACCGCCGCCGGTGCAGGCACCGCCGGCGACCGGGTTCGAGCTGGTGACGTACGGGTACGTGCCGTGATCGAGGTCGAGCAGGCTGCCCTGGGCGCCCTCGAGGAGGATGTGGGCGCCGGCCGCGAGGGCCGCCTGGACGAGGCCTGTCGTGTCGGTGATGCGGTCGGCCAGCGCGACGCCCCAGGCCAGGGCCTGCTCAGAGAGCGCCTCCAGATCCACCGGCTCGGCACCGTGGACGACCTGGAGCAGGACGTTCTTCTCGGGCACGACCCGCTCGAGGGCGCTGCGCAGGCGGGGTGGGTCGAGCAGGTCGCCCATGCGGATGCCGCTCCGCGCGGCCCGGTCGGCGTACGCGGGGCCGATGCCCCGGCCCGTCGTGCCGATGTCGTCCTCGCCCCGCCGCCGCTCGGCGGCCCGGTCCAGGGCCACGTGGTAGGGCATGATCACGTGCGCCGCGCTGCTCACCCGCAGCCGGCTGGCGTCGATGCCCCGCGACTCGAGCATGGCGATCTCGTCGAGCAGGGTCTGCGGGTTGACCACGACGCCGTTGCCGATGACCGGCACGATGTGGGGATAGAAGACCCCGCTGGGCACGAGGTGGAGCTTGAAGACGTCGTCGCCGATGACGATCGTGTGGCCGGCGTTGTCCCCGCCCTGGTAGCGGACGACGTGGCTGACCGATGGGGCCAGCAGGTCGGTGGCCTTGCCCTTGCCCTCGTCGCCCCACTGGAGCCCGACGACGACCGTTGCCGGCATCAGGCCGGGGCCCCGGGAATGAAGAGGCCCCGGACCGATCCGTCCGGGACCTGCTGGGTAGACTGTCCCTCTCGTCGCCCCGTCCGACGCGGCAGGGGCCCCGGGTCGAAGGTGCGCTTCGGTCTCAACGGACCGGCGCGGCCCCTTCCTCGGGCAACGGCTCCTCCCTCGTGGGGCGCGGGCTGGGCCCGCAGGGCTTCCGTAAGGCGTGATTGTAGCAGCGCCGCCGGCGCTGGACTGGGGGAGGAACCGAAGCGCGATGTCCGGCGTCGCAGCATCGTGACGATCGATCGACGCCGGATCCGGATCACGTCTGCGCTCCTGCTTTCGGCGGCACTATCGGCCGCGGCCTGCGTCGCCCCGGCAGCCTCGCCCAGCCCGACTCCCGCCGGTCCGCTCGTGACCGTGGAGGCTCGCGGCGGCGAGTGCGTCGCCGGCCCCTGCGCGATGACCGTCTACGTCGAGCGAGATGGGCGAGTCCACCAGGCGGCCAAGCCGCCCAATGACCTGGGGACCGTCCCACCCGCGACCCTGGCCACGCTGATCGCGGTCATCGACTCGACCGACTTCGCAGCCCTCGAAAGCCACCCGTTCACGGGCCAATGCCCGACGGCGGTCGATGGCCAGGAGTATGTCTTCGACTTCGGGACCGCCTCCGGCGTCGAGCATGTCGCGAGCTGTGAAGTCGTGGTCGACTTCGGCTCGCCGCTCTTCGTGGCTGCTGCGGCCGCCCTCGCGCCCTACGTGCCCCTGCCCACCCCCTGACACCTCCCGGGCGGGCGTCCCGGTCTAGGATGGCGTTCGGTGCGGTTTGGGGCAGCCCGAGCGTCGACCCCGGCCGCGGCCGCGACCCGCTTGTCAGTCCAACGAAGGGAGCGTCCCGTGCTCGGTGA
>JBIOIE010000053.1:0-8757 GCA_044449605.1 Candidatus Limnocylindrales bacterium
GAGCTGTTCGCGCTCCACCAGCATGAGATCTACAGCTACCTCGCGCGCATGCTCCGGGACAACGAGCTGGCCGCCGACCTGGCCCAGGAGACCTTCGTCAAGGCCTTCCGCGCCTTCGATACCCTCGAGGATCCGGCCAAAGCCCGCGCTTGGCTCTACCAGATCGCCAACCGGACCGCACTCGACGAACTGCGCCGCAGGCGCATCGTCCGCTTCGTGCCCTGGACCGGCGAATCGCGTGGTTCGGCCCGCTCCGCCGAGGATGTGGCGCTCCACGGTCGCCTCACGGGCGAGATGGAGCGTGCCCTCGCCGCGATCCCCGAACGGCAACGGGCGGCGCTGCTGTTGGCCGAGCTGCACGACCTGACGGGCCTGGAGTTGGCGGCGGCCCTGGGCGTCTCCCACGTGGCCGCCCGGGCCCTGCTGACCCGCGGCCGCGAGTCGCTCCGCCAGGCCCTCGCCGTCGAGCGGGCGCGGACGGCCGAGCGCGAGGGCGCGCATGCCGCGAAACCGGGTCCCGCCGAGGATGACCGATGAGCGGCGACGTTCACGCCCGCTTCCGCGAGCTGCTCGCCGAACGGATCGACACGCCCCTCGCGCCTCCCGACGAGACGGCGCTCGAGACGCATCTGTCGGGCTGTGCCGCCTGCCGCGTCGTCGAGCGTGACTACGCCGCCCAGCGCCAGCAGCTCCACTCGCTGGCCACCATCGAGGCCCCCCGCGACCTGTGGGCGCGGACACGGACGGCCATCGACCACGAGATCGCCCGGACCAGCCCCCCGGCCCGGCCGGCTGCCTCGCTCCGCCTGGCCCGGGCCGGGACCGCCCGCCAGATGCGGCTCGCGGTCGGCGCCCTGGTCGGCGTGATGGTCGTGCTCCTGGTCGCCGGCGGCACCCTCCTCCAGGGGAACCCCTTCAACCCGCCCGGCCCGACACCGTTCTCGATCCCGCCCCAGTCGATCGCCTACCTCGACTACGTCGACGGCAAGACGACGATCTACCAGGCCGACGTCGCCCAGGTCTGTCCGCCCACGAACGTCGATTGCCGGACCGGCCCTGAGAGTCGCCCGGTCGCGCGGTTCGTGGCCGGCGAAGCCCAGCAGCTGGCCCTCGGCGGCAACGGGCAGGCCTTCATCGCCAGCCGGGATGCCGCCGGCGGCGAGGTCTTCTCGATCGTCGATCTGGCGCCGCCGGTCGGACCGCGGCCCTCGCCGACGGCGACGCCGGGGGACACGGGGTCGGCCGGCCCGAGCGGCACGCCTGGGACGACCGCCGGGGCGACGACGGGAGACACGAGCACGCCCCCGGCAACGGCCGGAGAGACGCCGGGTGGGGCCTCCCCGACCGACACGCTCCTGACGGCCGCCCGGCCGATCCTGACCGGCGTAAGCGGCACGGGTGCGCCGGCCGCCTGGTCGCCCGACGGCACGATCCTCGCCTTCAGCGCCATGCCCATCGATCACAGCCAGGGCTCGGATGTCTACGTCTGGCGGGCCGGCGACGAGGTGGCCCAGCCGCTGACGACCGACCATCGCTCGTACTTCGCATCCTGGTCGGGCGAGCGCATCGTCATCAGCCGGCTCAGCGTCGAGGCCCCCGGCGCTGGTGCGACGCCGACCCCGGCCGGCGACGGCACGACGGCGTCCACTTCGTCCGCTGCGCCTTCGGCGCCCACGGAGCCGGCGGCGGCGGCCGAGACCGTGGTCATCGACCCGGCCAGCGCGGAGGAGCGGCCGGTCGACCTTCCCGCCGGCTGGCTGCCCTCGGTCGACCCGACCCGCCGCTGGGTCGTCTACTGGACCGGACGGCTGAGCCAGACGGACGGGGTCATCGTGCCCGAAGCCGGCGAACTCCTCGTCGCCGACTGGGCCTCGATCGATCCCTGGGCAGCCGACGACGCCGCCGCCAGCCCAGAGCCGTCGGCGCCCGACACCACCCCCGGCACGGGCACCCCCAAGCCGAAGGCGACGGGCCGCCCGGAGCCGACCGACACCCAGGTCCCGACCGCCAGGCCGACCGACACGCCCACTGCCAGCGCCAGTGAGTCCGTCACCGACGCAGGCGGCGGGGCGACCCCGACCGACGGGCTCACCGCGTCGCCGGCCCTCCCCGACCGGCCCGATGCGGTCAGCGGCGACACCGGGGACTGGGTCGTGCGCTGGTCGGCCGACGGCGCCGCCTTCGGCGTCTGGACGTCGTCGGGACCGCAGGGCACGGGCTGGCTGACCATCCGCTCGGCCCCCTCCTTCGCGCCGCCGGCCGGCGATCTCCTGCTCGGCCCGACCGCCGCGCGGCGGTCGTTCGCGGTGGGCACCGATCGCGTCGTCTGGGTCTCACCCGCCGCGAACGGCGACGGCGAGCTGTGGATGGCCACCTGGGGCGCCGGCGGGCCGGGCTCGCTGCGCATCCGGAGCCTCGACTCGGCGGAGGCCGTGCCGGCCTTCTGACCCCGCCGCGACCCGCGGCTGGTATCCTCGACGGGAACCTTCATGGGCCGGTCCGGTGAGGCCGGCGCGAGGGAGGAACGACCCGTGGACCCCCGTTCGATCATGACCGCCGACGACGTGCGGCGCGCCCTCGTGCGCATCAGCCACGAGATCGTCGAGAAACACGGCGGGACCGCCGGCCTGGCCCTCGTCGGCATCCAGCGCCGCGGCGTGCCCCTCGCGCGGCGCCACGCCGCAGCGATCCTCGAGAACGAGGACGCCGCGGTCCCGGTCGGCGCCCTGGACATCACGTTCTATCGGGACGACCTCTCGCTCGTCGCCCACCAGCCGGTCGTGAAGGGCACCGACCTGCCCTTCGACATCAACGCCCTGACCGTCGTCATCGTCGACGACGTGCTCTACACCGGGCGCACGGTGCGCGCTGCGATGGACGCGCTCATGGACTACGGCCGGCCCCGGGCGATCCGCCTGGCCGTGCTCATCGACCGCGGCCACCGGGAGCTGCCCATCCGGGCCGACCACGTCGGCCGGAACGTGCCGACCGCCCGGGAGGAGCTCATCAGCGTCCGCCTGACCGAGGTTCGACGGGGGCGACGACGGCGTCGACATCGAACGCCTCGTCGCCGTCGAGGGCCGGCCATGACCGCCGCGGCTGCGACTCCGACCGGGCCCGCCGAGGGCTGGCGCCATCGCCACCTCCTGGACGTGGCCGACCTGACCCTCGCCGATCTCGAGCTGGTGATGGCCACGGCCGATGAGATGACGGCCATCCTCGCCCGGCCCATCCCCAAGGTGCCGACCCTCCGCGGCGTCGCCGTGACCGTCCTCTTCTACGAGGCCTCGACGCGCACGCGCGTGTCCTTCGAGGTCGCCGCCAAGAACCTCTCGGCGGACGTCGTCAACATCGCCGCGGCGTCGAGTTCGGTGACCAAGGGCGAGTCGCTGGTCGACACCGTGCGCACCATCGAGGCGCTCGGCGCCGACGTCCTGGTCATGCGCCACGGGCGCAGCGGAGCGCCCTACCTCGCCGCGTCGGTCTTCGGCGGCCACGTCGTCAACGCCGGGGACGGCTGGCACGCCCACCCCACCCAGGCCCTCCTCGACCTGTATACCCTCCGCCAGCACCTGCCCGGCGGCGTCCTGCGCGGGCGCAAGATCGTCATCGTCGGCGACATCCTCCACTCCCGTGTCGCCCGCTCCAACATCTGGACGCTGACCACGGCCGGCGCCGACCTGTGGCTGTGCGGGCCGGCGACCCTCGTGCGCGGCTTCGACGCGCTCGCCCGGGCCCTGCCCGCGGACCGGCGCCTGACGGTCACCACCGATCTCGAGGCAGCCCTGCGCGACGCGGACGCGGTGATGGCCTTGCGCATCCAGCAGGAGCGGATGGCCGGCGGCCTGCTGCCCTCGCTGCGCGAGTACGCCGCCCGCTACCAGGTCAACGCCGAGCGGCTCGAGATGGCCCGGCCGGAGGCGCTGGTCCTCCACCCGGGGCCGATGAACGAGGGCGTGGAGATCGCTCCCGATGTCGCCGCGGGCGGTCGCTCGGTGATCACCGAGCAGGTCGCCAACGGCGTCGCCGTGCGCATGGCCCTCCTGTACCTGTTGACCGGGGGCCACGCGACGATGGCCGGCAGCGATGGTTGAGGGCATGACCCCGGCCGGCCTGCCCCGCCCGGGCGAGACCTGCGAGCGGCTCGAGCTGGAGCGGGTCTGGCTGGTCGATCCCTGGACGGGCCGCGAGGGCGCTGCCACGCTGGTCGTCGAGGGCGGCCACATCAGCGAGTTGCGGTGGGCCCGCGCCTCGGGTTCGCGCGGGCAGCCGCCGGGCCTGCTGGTGCTGCCCGGCCTGACCGACCTCCATGCCCACTTCCGCGAACCGGGCGACGAGGACGCCGAGACGATCGCGTCCGGCCTCGCGGCGGCCGGCCACGGCGGCTTCACCCGCGTCTGCCTGATGCCCAACACGGAGCCGCCCATCGACGGGCCGGGCGTCCTGCGCCAGGTCATCGCGGCGGCGCAGGCGAGCGGTTCCCCGATCCGCGTGCTGGCCTACGGGACGACCACCGCCGGCCGGGCGGGGAAGACGCTCTCGGCCATGGGCGAACTGGCCGCCGCGGGTGCGATCGGCTTCAGCGACGACGGCGCGCCGGTGGCTGATGCCGCGCTCTTCGCCAATGCCCTCGCCTACGCCGGGGCGCTCGGGCGGGTCGTCGTCGAGCACGCCCAGGACCCGACGCTGACGGCCGGCGCGGAGATGCACGAGGGCCTCACGGCCACCATCCTCGGCCTCCACGGCTGGCCCACGTCCGGGGAGCTGACGGCCGTCGCCCGCGCGATCGCGGTGCTCGACGAGGTCGGGCGCGGGGCGCCGGCCGGGGCCGCGCCGCGGCTCCACCTCACGCATCTTTCGACGGCGGGATCGGTGGAGCTGGTCCGGCGGGCCAAGGCCGCGGGCCTGGCCGTGACCTGCGACGTCAGCCCACATCACCTGGCCCTCCACGACGGCTGGGTGGCCGGCGACCGCCGCTACGCCTGGGCCGCGGCCGGCGCGCCCTGGACGGGCGGCGAGAGCGAGGTCCCGGCTTACGACACGGCGACCCGGGTCAACCCGCCGCTGCGCACCCCTGCCGACGCGGCCGCCCTCGCGACAGGCCTTGGCGACGGCACCGTCGACGCCATCGCCACCGACCACGCGCCCCACACCGAGGTGGCCAAGGCGGTCGAGTACGGCGACGCCGCCAACGGCATCTCCGGCATCGAGACCGCCCTTGGCCTCCTCCTCGCAGCCGTCCAGGCGGGCCAGCTCGACCTCGTCACGCTCGCCCGGGCGCTCGTCACCGGGCCCGCCCGGGTCCTCGGCCTGGATGCACCCGCCGGGGAGTCGGCTGGCCTGAGCGTCGGTGCCCCCGCCGATCTCGTCGTCGTCGACCGTGGCGAGACCTGGCGGGTCGGTCCGGCGACCCTGCGCTCGAAGGGGCTCAACAGCCCGCTCGTCGGGCGCGACCTGCCGGGGCGCGTGCTGGTGACGATCTCGGCCGGGCGTTTCGCCTTCGTCGACCCCGCGCTGGGGGACGGTCAGGCGGACGGAGCCCGGTAGCGCTCCTCCTCGGCGCTGGCGGCTCCCAGCGGGCGAGTGCGGCGGGTGCCGTCCGGGCGCCAGCCGAGGGCTTCGCAGAAGGCCCTCGCTCGGGCGTCCCCGACGACGATCCAAGTGGACATGTCGGCGCGGCCGATGCGCCGCAGCAGCCGGATCTCGTGCTCCACGAGCCGGCGGGCGATGCCCTGCGCCCAACAGTCCGGGTCGACGAAGACCGTCAGCTCGACGCTCTCCGGGGTGCCGGCCGAGCGGGCCGCCTCGGACGGTGTCGCCGCGATGAAGCCGACCGGGCGGCCGTCGATGTCGGCGACGGAGGGACGCAACGCCTCGGGCAACATCGCCAGCTCGCGCCGCCAGGCGCGTTCGTGGTCGGCGACGCCGGTGAGTTCCGGGATCCGACCCGGGAACACGTCGGCGAAGGCCGCGCGCATGGCCCGTGCCTCGATCCGGGCGAGCGCCGGTGCGTCGTCCTCGGTCGCCCGGCGCAGGTGGACGGCGCCACGGCAGGGAGGCATGGCCGACCTCCTTCCTGATGCTCGTCCCATTCTCGGCCCAGGCGGCGCGGCTGTCACGGGCGATCCGGCCCCTGTGCCGGGACCGCCGGGACCGATCGGCACCAGGCGCTACCATCGGCCTTCGTGAGCAACGAACCGCCGGTCGAGGGGCCGGTCCAGAGCGACCGGCCAGCTGCCGAGCGGCCCCTCTACAAGGGCGCTCCGCTCGATCCCGCGCGCGGCCCGGGCCTGGGTTGCTTCTGGGCCCAGATCGTCGTCCTCGTGGCCCTCCTGGTCATCACCCCGTTCGGGGTCGTGAACGCCTGGCCGTCGTGGCTGACGACGGCGTTGCTGGGCGCGATCCTCGTGCTCACCCTCTTCGCCGGCCAGACGGTCATCTTCCTGCTCCGTCTCGTGGCGGCCGACCGGCGCGCCCGCCGGCGCCCGATGCGCGGCGACGCCACGCGCACCGTCGGGGACCTGTCGACCCAGACGATGGACGAGCGCGGCGAGGAGCGCTAGCGCCGCAGCCGCCGTACCGCCGGCCGAGCGGAGCGTGCGACAATGAACGGACCCACATAGCCGCATCGGTGAGGCCCTGCGAACGTGCCCGTGCTGGCCACCTTCTTCTCCGTCCGCCGTGGTCGGGATGCGTTCTTCAAATTCTTCATGCGCCAGGTCTTCCCCCGCCAGGTGCGTGAACAGGAGAAGCGCTTCGGCATCCGCTTCCTGGGCTGGTACAACGTGGCCTACGGCTGGGACTTCGACAACGTCATGCTCTATGAGCTGCCCGACTACGCGACGGTCGACAAGCTGGAGGCGGACCCGACCATCCGGACCATCGGCCATCGGGCCGGGGAGTGGATGTTCGAACGCCATCACTCGATGTTCCTCCGGGAGCGGATGGGACCCGATCTCGAATACCACCCGTAGGAGGACGTCATGGACGCGCGTGTGAACTCGCTCCTGGGAGAGATCGCCAGCCAGGCCGCCGTCGAGCGAACGAGCTTCCTGCTCGACGCGACCCGCCAGCTGGAGGAGTTCCTGCACGCCCACCAGGGCCGCATCGCCGAGATCGGTGGCCTCGTCCTCATCGACGACGATCCCGACTACCTGGCCCTCTCGGCCGACGGCACGTTCCGCAGCCGGACCCGCTACAAGGACGAGAAGACCGGGGAGTGGGTCTCCGAGACGGAGGACATCGACTCGGTCTCGGAGTTGGTCGAGCTCTATAACCCGGCCGAGATCTACGCCGCCTTCGCGGACGCCGCGCGCCACGCGGCGGGCATGCCCGACGAGCCGACCGCCGAGGCAGGTCTGATCGAGGCCGCCGGCGTCTCCCCTGCGGAAGGCGGCTACCCCTACGCCGGTGCGGCCGACGCCTGGGCCGCGGGTCGCGAGCACATCGCCGCCCCGGATACCAAGGAAGCGGCCGCCCACCAGCTCTACGACCTGGCCCTGACCTTCCAGGAGCGCAGCCAGGCGTCGGAGGCGGAGCTCATCGACGACTTCGAGGCCGCCGCCTCGGAGCTGGCAGGGGTGATCGGCGACATGATCGTCGCCGACGACGAGGACGAGCGCCTGACCCTGCGGGCCAGCGGCCACTTCCACGGCGAGGTCGTGCCCGAGGCCGAGCCCGACACGTGGAAGCAGCTCGACGGCGCCCAGGAGCTGGTCCAGTTCTACGACCCGACCGACATCTTCGGCGACCTCGCCGAGGCCATCGCCGAGGAGTTCCCGGCGGTGGCGCCCGAGGCCGAGCAGGACGGCGAGGAACCGGCCTGACGGCGAGGCTGCCCGACCCGGCGCTGCCCGTGGCCGCACCGGCCGGCATGCGCCTCCTCGACGCCGAGTTGCTCGCCAGCCGGGAGATCCTGCCCGGCCAGTGGCTCCAGGACTACCACGCACCGTGGCTGGCCGGCGGACGGGCCGGCCAGTTCGTGCACGTGCGCACGCCCGACTACTCCGGCCTCGTGCTGCGCCGGCCCTTCAGCATCAACACCAGGGACCGCGCCAGCGGCACCATCAGCCTCCACTTCCGAGTCACCGGCCAGGGCAGCGCCTGGATGGCCCGGGCCCGGCCCGGCGAGCGCCTGGCCATGCTCGGTCCGCTCGGCCGGCCCTTCGAGGTGGCGCCGGGTTCGCAGCATGTCCTGCTCATCGCCGGCGGCCTGGGCATGGCCGGCGTACGGGCGCTCATCGACGAGTCGCTGGAGGCCGGCCGCCACGTGACCCTGCTCTTCGGGGCGGCCCGCGCGGCCGAGGTCTACCCGACCGCGCTGCTGCCCGATGCGGTCGAATACGTCGTCGCCACCGACGACGGCTCGCTCGGCCAGCGCGGCTTCGTCACCCAGCTGGTCGCGGGCTACGAGGCCTGGGCCGACCAGGCCTTCGCCTGCGGCCCGTTGCCGATGCTCACCGCGCTCGCTCGCCTGGCCCGCGGCCGCGAGGACCGGCTGGGAGTCGCGCGCCTCGGCCGCCTGCGCGGCCGGGTGCGGGCGACGGCGGGCCTGGGCTCGACCCAGGCGCGGCGGCGAGCCTGGCTGCAGGTCTCGATGGAGCAGAACATGGGCTGCGCGGTCGGCGCCTGTCTCGGCTGCGTCATCCACGGCGTCGACGGCCCCGTCCGCGTCTGCCGCGAGGGGCCGGTCTTCGCCGCCGACGAGATCGCCTGGCCGGAGGCCTCGTGAAAGCACCCCGCCGCACAGCCCCGGGC
>JBIOIE010000054.1:0-8750 GCA_044449605.1 Candidatus Limnocylindrales bacterium
CGCATGGCCTGGGTCGGGTCGTGGTGCTCCCAGAAGACCTTCAGGAGCTGCTCGTAGCTCACGCGCTGCGGGTCGTAGGCCACGAGCACCGACTCGGCATGGCCGGTCATGCCCGAGCAGGCCTCGCGGTAGGTGGGGTTGGGCGTGTAGCCGCCGGCATAGCCGACGGCGGTGCTGAGCACGCCGGGCAGCTGCCAGAAGTCCTTCTCGGCGCCCCAGAAACAACCCAGCGCGAAGACGGCGGTCTTCGTGCCGTCGGGCCAGGGGCCGGCGAGGGGCGCGCCGTTGACGAAGTGCCGATCGGGGATGGGCATCGGCTGACTACGGCCGGGCAGGGCCCGGTCAGGGGAGGGCATGGACGGGGCGCGGAAGAGGAACGACATGCCGGCAGTCTAGCCTCGCTCGATGACGGGCCCGTGACGGCGGCCGGCCCGCGCCAACGCTTAGAGTCGCTCGATCGAGCGGGCCGGCATGTGCGGGCCGTAGCGCGGCGCGGCCTTCCCCGCGGCCTCCAGGAGGCGCTGGACGCGGGCGCGCTGGCCGGCGTACGGCGCCAGCAATTCGAGCATCCGCCCGTCGTCGCCGCGCGGCTCACCGGCCAGCGCCCAGCAGACGAGGTTCGGCAGGTGGTAGTCGCCAACACTCACGGCATCGGGGTCGCCGAGGGCGATGCGAGTGGTCTCGGCGGCTGTCCAGGGGCCGACGCCGGGCAGGGACTGGAGCCGGGCCATGGCGACGTCGGGCGGCCCGGCGGCGAGCCGCTCCAGAGCGGACGCACGGCCGGCAAGGCGGGCGATCGCCTCGGCGCGTCGCCGTTCGAGCCCGAGGGGGTGGAACTCGAAGTAGGGCACCGTCGCCAGCCGTTCGGGCGCCGGGGGCACGAACACGCCCGTGGCCACTTCCGGCGGCCCGGGCGCCGGCTCGCCGAACGCGAGGACCATCCTGCGGCGCACGCGGCCCGCCTCGAGCCCGGTCACCTTCTGCTCGACGACGGCGGGCACGAGGGCCTCGAAGACGGCCCGGCTGCGGGGCAGGCGGAGGCCCGGCATCCGACGCACGAGATCGCGCAGGAGCGGGTGGCTGGGCTGGAACGCGCTCGGATCATCGGCCTCGCCGATCAGTTCCGGGGCGGCCTCGAGCAGCCATCCAGCGCCCGGCCCCCAGGCCTCGACCTCGACCTCGTCGCCGAGGTGGCGGAGGTGCTCCGTCGCCGGGCCCTCGGGCGTCCTCGTCGCCCGGATGACCTGCCGCCCACGGAAACGGATGGTCGGGTCGGCGCCGCCGTGGCGGAGCGGGGCGAGGGTCAGGCCGAGATCGAGGGGCCCCCGCAGCCCGATGCGCCGGAGCGTCGCTTCAGGTCCTCTCGGCGAAGACGTAGCGCCAGAGCAGGCCGGCGATGATGGCGGCGCCGAACGGGCCGACGATCCAGACGTACCAGTCGTTCGTGAACCCGGACACGATCGCCGGTCCGAACCAGCGGGCTGGGTTCATGGCCGCCCCGGTGAGCGGACCGGCGAAGAGGATGTCAGCCGTGATGGCCAGGCCGATGGCCAGGCCCCCGATCCGGGGGCCACGCGGATCCACCGCCGTGCCGAGCACGGCGAAGACGAGCAGCAGCGTCGCCACCAGCTCGATCACGATGCCCATCGCCTGGCTGACGTCCGGCCCGAGCGTCGGCGTGCCGAGGTGGGTGGGCTGCCAGACCGCTTCGCTGAAGATCCCCCGCAGCAGGAGGGCAGCCCCCAGCGCGCCGGCGGCCTGGGCGACGATGTACCAGGCCGCCCGACCGGCGCTGATCTTGCCGGCGACCCAGACCGCGACGGTCACGGCCGGGTTGAAGTGGCCGCCGGAGACGGCTCCGAAGGCCGAGACGAGCACGGCCAGGGCGATGCCATGGGCAAGCGCCACGCCCAGCAGTCCGGCGCTTCCGGCCGTGTACGTCGTGATCACGACGGCACCGGCGCCGACGGTGAAGAAGATGAAGGTGCCGACCGCCTCGGCCAGCAGCGCGGGACGGAGTGTGCGGTCCATCGGGCCTGGGCCCTCCTCGATCCGGTGGAGCAGTGACCGGACCATGCTAGCCCGGCCGCCTTGCTGCCGTTCGGCTACGCTGCGGGGCGATGGACGTCCACGCCCTGGCCGACTTCGAGCCGCTGGCCGAGGCGGCCCTGTCGCCCGAGGCCTGGGCCTACTACAGCGGCGGTTCCTGGGACGAGGTCAGCCTGCACGAGAACGAGGCGGCCTTCCGGCGGCGCGTCCTGCGCCCCCGCGTCCTCGTCGACGTCGCGGCCATCGAGATGAATACGACCGTGCTCGGCGCTGCCGTCAAGCTGCCCTTCGGCTTCGCCCCGGCCGCTCTCCAGGGCCTCGCCCATGCCGATGGCGAGGTGGTCACCGCTCGGGTCGCCGGACGGATGGGCCTGCCCTATGTCCTGAGCACGTTCTCGTCGCGCTCGCTGGAGACGGTCGCGTCGGTCGGTCGGGGCGTGCGCTGGTTCCAGCTCTACGTCCAGGAGGACCGCAAGCTCGCGGAGCGACTCGTCCACCGCGTCGCCGAGGCCGGCTACACGGCCATCGTGCTCACCGCCGACCTGCCCCGGCCCGGCTATCGCGAGCGGGAGCATCGCTTCCCGCTGACCGCGCCCGGCCACCTCGGCAACGTTGCCGGGGGCGGGTCGGGCGAGGAGTTCGGGGACTTCATCGGCAGCCTCATCGACGCCTCGCTGAGCTGGAAGGACCTCGAGTGGCTGCGCGCGCTCACGCCGCTGCCGCTCGTCATCAAGGGCATCCTGTCCGCCGAGGACGCCCGCCTTGCCGTGGAGGCCGGTGCGGCCGGCATCATCGTCTCGAACCACGGTGGCCGGCAGCTGGACCGGGCGCCCGCCGCGATCGACGCCCTGGAGGCGGTCGTGGCGGCCGTCGAGGGCCGGGCCGAGGTCTACATGGACGGCGGGGTCCGGCGGGGCACGGACGTGGTCACGGCGCTGGCCCTGGGGGCGCGGGCGGTCTTCCTGGGCCGGCCGTTCCTCTATGCGCTGGCCGCCGGTGGCGAGGCCGGCGTCCGCCGGGCGGTCGAGCTGTTGCGGGCCGAGCTGGAGACGGCCATGGCCCTGCTTGGTTGCCCGACGATCGCCGCCATCACCCGCGACCGGGTCGCCTGAGGCCAGCGAGACCCAGGTGACTCGCGTCGACCTCCTCACGGCTGGCTACGCCGGCGAGCGGGTGGCGAGCAGCGTCGTCCTCGTGCGCGACGGGGACGCCGTGATCGTGGCCGACCCCGGGATGGTCGCCTCGCGGTCACGCATCCTGGACCCGCTCGCGGCCCTGGGCGTCGCGCCGCCCGACGTGACCCACGTCTTCCTCTCTCACCATCACCCCGATCACACCGTCAACATCGCCCTCTTCCCCCATGCCGAGGTCGTTGACTTCTGGGCGCGCTACCGCGATGACCTCTGGCTCGATCACCCCGGCGATGGATACAGACTCTCGCCCCGGACGCAGCTGTGGCTGACGCCGGGCCACACCGAGGAAGACGCGACGCTCATCGTCAACGCCGACGATGCCGTCTACGCGCTCACCCATCTGTGGTGGCGGGGCGATCGGACGCCGGCCGTCGATCCGCTGGCTTGGGATCAGGCCGCCCTCGAGCGGGGACGCGAGCGTGTGCTCGAGCGTGCCGACATCGTCATCCCCGGCCACGGGGAACCGTTCAGGGTGGGCTGACCTCCAGCACCGCTGGTACCGCGGCGAGCGTCGTCTTGCCCAGGCGGGCCAGGAGCGCCTCGCGCGCGTCGGCGAAGAAGGCGTGCAGCTCGCAGCGGCCATCGAGGCCACAGGGCGCGTCGCGCAGCACGCAGTCGTAGTGGCGTTCGTCGCCTTCCACCGCGTCGATGACCTCGAGGAGGGTGATGCGCCGGGATGAGCGGGCGAGGCGGTAACCGCCCCGCCGGCCGACCGTCGAGTGGACGAGCCCGGACCGGGCCAGGTCGGCCATGACCTGGGGCAGGAAGTGGCTGGGGATGTGCATCGTGGCGGCGATGCGCGGCGCGCTCAGCTGCTCGTCGGGCGAGCGGGCCAGGGCCAGCATCGCGCGCACGCCGTAGTCGGCGCGCTTGGTCAGCTGCAGGCGCATCGAGTGGTCCAGCGATCCATGACGCAACGATGCCCGGCCCGAAGGACCTCGCGGATGGGCCGAATGGCCCGTGCCTCGGGTCCGCTCGACGCGAATACTGACCATATCGCTAATCATTCGAAGGAAGGGATCGACCGATGCAGCCCTCGTTCATGCGGTTGGCCGCGATCGTGGCCGTGGTGGGCCTGGCCGCCGGCTGTGCCACTGCCGGCAGCGCCTCGTGGACCTACGCGCCTCAGGCGTCCGGTGGCGCAGCCTCGGGCTCAGCCTCCGCGTCGGCGACCCCCGCCGGCAGCCCCGGTCCGTCCCTGGGCACGCTCGAGCTGGAGGCCTTCGACATCGGCTTCAAACCAAACATGTTCACGGTCGACACGGCCGGCACGTATACGGTCCACTTCAAGAACACCGGCCAGATCGCCCACGACTTCACGCCCGATGGCGGCGCCGGAACGACGGTCCAGCCCGGCCAGGACGCGACGATCGTGGTCAACGTGCCGACAGCCGGCCTGAACTTCAAGTGCTCCGTGCCCGGTCACGCCGCAGCCGGCATGACCGGCATGATCATGGTCAAGGGCAGCACGAGCGGCAACGCCAACGGCAGCCCGCCGCCTGCCAGCGGGGTCATCGCGGCCGACCCCAACGCCCCGCCTTACACGCTCTATGACGCGACCGCACCGAAGGTCCTCGAGGGCACCACCCATGACATCGACCTCGTTGTCCAGGAGAAGCTGATGACCGTGGCCACGGGCTTCGTGCAGGCCGTCTGGACGTTCAACGGCACGGTGCCCGGTCCGGTCATCCGGGTCCATGAGGGCGACACGGTCCGCATCCACCTCAAGAACCCGATCACGAACTCGATGTCGCACTCGGTCGACTTCCACGCCAGCCAGGTCGCCTGGAACGACGAGATGACGTCGATCAAGCCGGGCGAGGAGAAGCTCTACGAGTTCAAAGCCGACTACGCCGGCGTCTGGATGTACCACTGCGGGACGGCGCCGGCGATCCAGCACATCGGCAACGGCATGTACGGCATGGTCATCGTCGAGCCACCCGGGGGCTTCAAGCCGGTCGACCACGAGTTCGCCCTCGTCCAGAGCGAGTGGTACCTCGGGGCCCAGGGCCAGATCACCGACCTGACCAAGATGAGCGCCGGTAACCCCGCCCCGGACTTCGTGGTCTTCAACGGCGTGGCCAACCAGTACAAGGACAACCCGCTTCAGGTGGCCACCGGCGGCACCGTCCGCTTCTTCATCCTCGACGCCGGCCCGAACATCGACAGCTCGTTCCACATCGTGGGCACGATCTTCAACACGGTCATCAAGGAAGGCATCCAGCTCACGCCGTCGAATCCAGGCCATTTCGGCTCGCAGGCGGTGGATCTGTCGCCGGCGCAGGGCGCCATCATCGAGCTGACCACGGCCGAGGACGGCCTCTATCCGATCGTCACCCATGCCTTCAACTTCGTCGGTCGCGGCGCCCTCGGCCTGCTCCAGGCCGGTGACGGCAACCCGCTGAACTAGCCTTTCCCGTCGCTCAGAACGGCGCCGTCCGCGAGGGCCGGACGGCGCCGTTCCGTTTCCCGGCGGCGGGTGGTGGCGCTGCTAGGGGGAGGTGACGGGCGACGCCGACGCGGACGGCGTCCCCGACGCGGACGGCGACGCCCCCGGCAGGACCGCGTTGATGGCGGCGGCGATGGCGTCCCAGCTCAGGTTCTCGCCGATGAGCTTGCCGTTGACCACGAGGGTGGGCGTGCCGCTGACGGGCACGCTCGAGGCCGAGTTCGTCTCGGCGACCACGGCGGCCGCGGTGGCCGGGTCGTCGAGATCCTTCTCGAAGCGGGCCACGTCGAGCCCGATGCGCTGGGCGATGGCGACCAGGACCTCGCGCCGGAAGCCGCTCTTGTTCTCGCCGTTCTGGTTGGCGAAGAGCCAGTCGTGGTAAGGCCAGAAGGCGCCCTGGTTGCCGGCAGCCCGGGCGGCCGTGGCGGCCGCCCCCGACTCGGGTCCGATGAAGGCGAAGTCATGGAAGACGATGCGCAACTTCCCTTCGTTCACGTAGTCGGTGATGAGGCGGGGCTCCATGCCTCGCGTGAAGATCCCGCAGGAGGGGCACTGGAAGTCCTCCCAGGCGTCGAGCGTGACCGGGGCGGTTGCGGCGCCCACGGCCCGGCCGTCGGTCAACGCCGTGGGCGTCAGGTCGGAGGGTGGGACGAGGGTCAGGCTCGTGGCGGGCTGGTTGAGCAGGAACATGATCGCCACGATCGCGATCCCGACGACCACGGCCGCGCCGGTCAGCCAGACCAGGGGCGACGGGCGCCGGGGCGCGGCCCTCTGGGCCGGGGCACGGGCCGCGCGACGTTCCGCTTCGCGCCGGGCACGCCGGGACGCGGGAGTGGTTCTGCCTGAGGACATCGGTCCCTCCGTGGATCCGGACGCCGGTGCAGCGTAGCGGCATCCGCGGGACCGCGCACGCCGCGCCGCTAGACTGGACCCCACCGCGCGAGTTCCGATCGCTCCACCTTCGGCCAGCTGCGCGAGGAGGAACAACCGATGTCCAGGTCGCGACCGGCTCTCGCCCGCGCGGCGGTCGCGGCGATCGTCCTCGGGCTCGGGCTCAGCGCCTGCGGCCCGGCGGGCCCGACGCCGAGCCCCACGGCCACCGGAACGGCCGAGCCCTCCCTCGAGGAGCCGACGCCCACCACGGCCGGCAGCGGTCCCGACTTCAGTAGTGCGTCGGCTGCCCTCTCGAACCTGACCTCCTACCGTTTCGCGATCTCGAGCAAGGGCTTCGGCGTGGCGGGCCTGGCGCCCGATGTCGCCTTCACGATGCAGGGCACCGTGGTCAACAAGCCGGACGCGGCCCTCAGCTTCAAGATGGTCGGCCTGTCCGGCGCCACAGCGATCTCCTACATCGTCATCGGCGACAACTCCTGGGAGGACCTCGGCTCTGGCACCTACATCCAGACGCCGGCCGACCAGGCCGACCCGCAGTCGCTCTTCGATGCGTTCCAGCCGGAGGCCCTGCTGGGCGACAGCCTCGACTCATTCGCGGGTGGCTGGGTCGACCTGGGCGCGGAGCAGAAGGGCGGCATCCTGACCACCCACTACCACCTCGACAAGGACTCGCCCGCCGGCCCCGCGCTCGTCGCCGCCTACGGTGCCACGGGCATCCTTGATGCCTGGCTGGCCAAGGACGGCGGTTACCTGGTGAGCCTCGGCTTCAGCGGCGTGCAGAGCGGGGAGACGACCCCGTTCGAGAATCGCTTCGACATCGCGGGCATCGACGACCCGGCCAACGTCGTCAAGCCGCCACCGACCACCCCCTAGGGGCCTTCGCCTCCGGGCGGCTCGCTCAGGTCGAGGTAGAGCGGGGCGTGGTCGGAGGGCAGCTTGCCCTTGCGCGCGTCGCGGTCGATCTCGGCGGCCTGGCTGCGCTCGGCGACGGGCCTGCTGACCAGCAGGTGGTCGATGCGCATGCCCAAGCCCTTGTGGAAGTTGCCCGCCCGGTAGTCCCACCAGGTGTAGCGCCCGGGCTCGGGGTGGAGGCGTCGGAAGATGTCGACGAGGCCCCAGTCGAGGAGGGCCTGGAAGGCCGCCCGCTCGCGCGCCGAGGTGTGGGTCGTGCCCTGGAAGGCGGCAGGGTCGTAGACGTCGATGTCGGCGGGGGCGACGTTGAAGTCGCCGCCGATCGCCAGCGGCTCCGCCGGGTCGGCCTGGGTCGTGAGCCAATGGAGGAGACGTCCGTACCAGTCGAGCTTGGCCTCGTAGAAGGGGGTGCCCGGCTCGCGTCCGTTGGGGGCGTAGACGCTCACGAGCCGCACGCCTCCGCAGGTGGCCGCGACCATCCGCGCCTCGTGGGCCGGCTCGCCGTCCTCGCCGCCGCCGGCCCGCACCGGCCCGAGCCCGAAGTTCGTGACTACGTCCTCTGCGCCGACGCGACTGGCGATGGCGACCCCGTTCCAGCGGCCCTCGCCGTGATGGACCAGGGTGTAGCCGGCCATCTGGAAGGCGAGGGCCGGGGCGGCGTCGTCGGCCAGCTTCGTCTCCTGCATGAGGAGCACGTCGGGGTGTACCTGGGCCAGCCAGCCCTCCACGCGCTCGAGGCGCGCCTTGAGCGAGTTGACGTTCCAGGTCGCGATGCGCACGAGGGCAGCCTAGCAGCCGGCCATCCCCGGCCCGTCCACAGTCCATCCACGGGGAGCCCTCGGATCGTGGATAAGTCGCTCGGCCGGGGACGATGTTGGTGGATAAGCCGCGTTGACCCGGCCGCCGGGGCTGGCTATGGTGACCGAGCTCGAAGGAGCTAGTTGCGATCCGGGACCTGTGATCACATCAAGGGTCGCGGAACGCGCGGTTCCTTCGGGCGTTTTGTTGTGCGTGGTAGCGTGAAGCGATGCCCGCCGGCGAGCTGACCTTCCAGGTCGACCTCATCCTGCGCCTGCTCGTGGCGGGGGTCCTGGGCGCGGCGGTCGGCCTCGAACGCGAGTTCCATGACCACCCGGCCGGGACGCGCACGCACCTTCTCGTGGCCCTGGGCTCGGCGCTCTTCACGATCCTCTCGGTCTATGGCTTCGGCGGCAAGGACGCCGGCGTCGACCCCAGCCGGATCGCGGCGCAGA
>JBIOIE010000055.1:0-8717 GCA_044449605.1 Candidatus Limnocylindrales bacterium
AGCGCGACGGGCGGTGTGGCCGCCAGCATCGTGTTGATCTGGTATTGCCAGGTCGTGCCCACCTGGACGGCGCCGGTGGTGAAGCTCTGGATCTGCTTCGTGGCGTCGCTCCAGTACTCACCGATGTTGGGCCGCTGGGCCTTGAGCAAGGCCACGACCGCGTCGAACTGCTTCTGATCCAGCTCGTAGGGGTTGGTGATGCCGAGGTCGGGCTGGGTGCTCATGAGGTAGACCGCCGCGTCGGCCATGTAGATGGGGTCGTCGTAGGCCGACAGCTTGCCCTTCAGGGCGGCCGGCGTGTTCCACATCACGCTCCAGCTGTCGAGGTTGCCGCTGACCAGGTCGCTCCGCCAGGCCAGGGCATTGGCGCCGCGGCCGTGGGGGATGCCGTAGTGGACGCCGTTGACGGTGTTGTAGGGCTGGTCCTTGAGGGCCGGCACGACATCCGCGTAGTTGGGCACGAGGTCGACGTTGACGGGCGCCGCGTCGCCCGAGGCGACCAGGCGCAGCGAGGCGTTGCCAGAGGCGGAGACGCCGTCGTATTCGCCGGTGGCCATGAGCCGGACCATCTCGTCCGAGGTGCCGGCCGTCTGGGCCGTCACTTTGCAGCCGGTGGCGGTCTCGAACGGCGTCACCCAGTCGTACTTGGGGTCGTTCGAGCCGTCTTCGACATAGCCGACCCAGGCCACGAGATTCAGCGCTCCCTCGCCGGGGCCGACCGACGTCGGCATGGCGGGTGTCGGGGTCGCCCCGTTCCCGCTGCCGCAGGCGACGGCGATGAGCGCGAAGCTGGCCATGATCCCCAGCCGCTTTCGGTGCATCCCTGCTCCCTCCTCCATTGCGCCGGTCACTCGAGCGCGACCGGCAGATTGTGCCGCCGCTCCCAGGTGAGCCGCACGGCCTTGTCGCGCATGGCCAGCGCCTCCATCGAGGAGGTGGCCACGTTCTGCTTGATGACGACCAGCTCGCCGCCTGCTTCGAGGGTCACGAAGTACTTCGTGTCCGAGCCGAGGTAGACGACCTCGCGGACGCGGCCGTCGGCGACGGTGTGCCCGGCCTGGGCCGACTCGGTCGGCTCGAGCAGGTGGATCTTCTCGGGGCGCACCGTGAAGGTGCCGGCTTCGCCGATGATCGCCCGGGCGGCCTCCCCGGCGAGGATGTTCGAGGCGCCCACGAAGCCGGCCACGAAGGCCGTCGCCGGCCGCTCGTAGACCTCCGCGGGCGTGCCCACCTGTTCGATCCGGCCGCGGTTGAAGACGGCCAGGCGGTCGCTCATGCCCAGCGCCTCGTCCTGGTCGTGGGTCACGTAGACGAAGGTGATGCCGACTTCCAGCTGGATGCGCTTCAGCTCGAGTTGCATCTCTTCGCGCAGCTTGAGGTCGAGGGCGCCAAGGGGCTCGTCGAGCAGCAGCACCCGCGGCCGGTTGACGAGCGCCCGGGCGAGGGCCACCCGCTGGCGCTGGCCGCCCGAGAGCTGGCTGGCGCGCCGGCCGGCCAGGCCGGACAGGCGGACCATGTCCAGGGCGGCCTCGACGCGGGCTCGGCGCTCCGCCTTGGGCACGTGGCGGATCATCAGGCCGTAGGCGACGTTGTCGCCGACGTCCATGTGCGGGAAGAGGGCGTAGTCCTGGAAGACCGTGTTGACGTCGCGCTCGTAGGGCGGGCGCGCGGACACGTCCTGGCCGCCCAGCAGCACGCGGCCGGCCGTCGGCAGCTCGAAGCCCGCGATGAGACGCAGGGTCGTCGTCTTGCCCGAACCCGACGGCCCCAGCATCGAGAAGAACTCGCCCTCGCCGATCTCGAGGTCGATGCCGGCCACCGCCTCCACCTCGCCGAACGTCTTGCGCACGCCTTCCAGGCGAACGGCCGCCGGGCGGCTCTGCCCACCGGAGGTGGCGGTCGGCGGCGCGGTGCTCGTTTCTTGCACGCGACTCCTCGGGGCGTCCGGCCAGGGTCGGCGGGGGTTGGGCTGCGTGGACTGTGAGGTTTGCGCGCGCCCGGTGTCAAGCCGAACCGGCAACGTGCTAGCGTCGGCCGGCCGATGCCACGCTGCCTTCCTTCGCTCGGGCTGGTCGTCGTCGCGGGTCTCGTCGCCGGGGCCTGCCTCGCGTCGCCAGCCACGCCCGGTCCGATCACACCGGGCACGCCCGACGCGCCGCGCCCCGTGACCGTGATCATGCGTGACTATCTCTTCGAACCGATCCCGCTGCGCCTGGTGCGCGGCGAGACGGTCCGCTTCACCATCGTCAACGCCGGCCTGCTGAGCCACGACTTCGTGCTCGGCGACGCCACCGTCCAGTCGGCCTGGGCATCCGCAGAGGCCGCGGCGACGCCGCCAGGGTTCCTGGCCACGCCGCCGCCGGCCAGCGTCCCGCCCGGGACCGGCGGCTTGCGGATCTGGCTGACCTCGGGCCAGACGGCGACAGCCACGTACACGGTCCCGGCCGCGGGCGACCTGGAGCTGATCTGCCAGGTCCCGGGCCACGCGGCACAGGGGATGGTCGGCGTGGTCACCTTCGTCGAGCCCTCTCCGCCGTAGGCAGGTATATTGCAGAGAGGCGGCCGCATGTCGGGGCCGGATCCATCGATCGCTGGAGCAACGCGCCGAAGATGACCTACGTGATCACGGAGCCCTGCATCGACCTGCTCGATCAATCTTGCGTCGCCGTCTGCCCGGTCGACTGCATCCACTTCGAGAGCGGCGTCGATCGGAAGCTCTACATCGATCCCGACGAGTGCATCGACTGCGGCGCGTGCGAACCGGAATGCCCGGTCAACGCGATCTTCCCCGAAGATTCGCTGCCCGCCGACCAGGTCCAGTACACGAAGGTCGAGGCGCTCTGGTTCAAGGATCGGGCCGCCGCCCGGGCCCTGGTCGACCAATGGAAGCCGCTCTGAGCGACTAGCCCCGGCGCGGGCACCGGCCGGCCCGCCGGCTCGAGCGGGCGGCGCGGCCTGGCGAGGCTTCCAGGTCTGCCCGGCCTAGACTGACCTCGTGCGCATCGTCTCTCTCCTGCCCTCGGCCACCGAGATCGTCTTTGCCCTCGGCCTCGGCGACGAGCTGGTCGGCCGCACCCACGAATGTGACTATCCGCCGGAGGCCGCCGCTGTCCCGGTCATGACCACGGACATCGGCGCCGTCGCCGGCGCGGGCGGACGCCAGATCCACGACCGGGTCCGGGCCCAGCTGCACGGCGGCTCGGCCATCTACCGTCTCGACGAGGCCGCTCTGGCCGCCGCTGGACCGGACCTCATCCTGACCCAGGAGCTGTGCGAGGTTTGCGCCGTCGGCTACCGGCAGGTGGCCGAGGCCGTCCGGCGGCTCGACGGTGAGGTTGCCGTCGTCAGCCTCGAGCCGACATCGATCGAGGGCATCCTCAACACGATCTCGACGGTCGGCGCCATGGCCGACGCCGAGGACGAGGCGGTCGGGCTCATCGAGATCCTGCGTGAGCGCCTGGGAGTCATCGAGAACCGCGTGCTCGAGCGCAGGCTGGAGGGCGTTGCGCCCCAGCGGGTCGTCTGCCTCGAGTGGCTCGACCCGCCCTTCGCGGCCGGCCATTGGGTGCCCGAGCAGGTGCGCCGGGCCGGCGGCTGGGAGCTGCTCGGGCGCGAGCGCGAACGGTCCGTCGAGACGAGTTGGGACGCCGTCCGGCAGCTCGATCCGGCCCAGCTCCTGCTGATGCCCTGCGGCTTCGACGCCGCCACGACCCGCAGCGAGTGGGCCCGGACGCCGAAGCCTGAGTGGCTCGGCTCGCTGCGTGCCGTGGCCGAGGGCGAGGTCTACGCCCTGGACGGCTCGGCCTACTTCAGCCGGCCGGGTCCGCGGGTCATCGAGGGCATCGGCATGCTGGCCGAGATCATGGACCCCGACGGGTTCGTCGACCAGGCCCCGCCGGGCGGCTGGATCCCTCTCGCGGTCTGAGGTTCGAAGGCGAGTGCCGTTGTCCCTGCCGCCCGCCTGATGCCGTTCCGCGCGACCTTCGATTGCCTCTGGTGCGGGCGACACTGGGTGACCCGCGGCCCGGCCGATCTCGAAGGCTGGGCGCAGCTCTGTCCCGACTGCCTCGGCTCGGCCGGCGACAACGAGTTCCGGCGGGCACGGCTTCGCGCGGCGATGGCCGAACGCGCCGCCGCCACACGCCCCGTGGCCGGCGCCACACGCCCCGTGGCCGCCGCCACGATCCCCGCTGGGCTCGAGCGCGACGACTGGTACCTGCGCCGCGGCCGCTTCTCGAAGGGTCCGATCGATGACCTGGCCTGGCAGCTCGACCTCGATGCCGCCACCCTGTGGCTCGACGGCCTGCCCCTTGCCGGGCAGATCGTCGAGCTGGCGGCCGGCACGGGCTGGTGGTCGCCGCTCCTCGCCGCCAAGGGCGAGCTGCGGATCTACGACGCCGATCCGGAGGCACTCGAGAAGGCCCGGCAGCGGCTCGTCGCCCACGGCCTGCGCGCCCACCTGCACGCTCGCGATCCCTGGGCCGAACCGGAATTGGCGGCGGACGTCATCTGCTGCGCGGTCTGGCTGTCCCGGATCCCCCCGGCACGGCTGACCGACTTCCTTGCCCTCGCTCGGCGCTGGCTGAAGCCGGGCGGCCGCTTCGCGTTCATCGACCTCAGCGCGGAACTTCACGTTACCCCGGCCGAACTCGAGGCCGCGGGCTTCGATACGACGATCGTCACCACGACGGCCCGCTTCTTCGTTCTCGGCGAGGCCGTCGCGGCAGGGTAGCCGCGACTTCGGTAGGACGGTAGCGCTTCCTGTCATCTACGCATGGGGGTGGTGGTAGTCGGGTCGTCGGCCGATAGCCACCTCTCCCGGGACGGTTGTGATGGTCCAGATGAGCGCGTTGCGAGCGCGACGGGGCCCCGTTGGCCCCTCACGGCGCGTCGAACCGTGCGATCGGCCAATGAGTCCCTGACTACCACCACCGGGGTGCGTATCTGGCAGAGAGTCCATCTGTAGAGGCACGCCGCGATCGAGGCACGGCTAGCAAGGCGGTTCCGGGAGTAGCCCTACGCCGTGCCCGTGCGCATCGCGCGAGCCGGAGGCGGCGACCCCGTCGCTATACTCCCGGCCTATGTCGCTGACCGACCGTTCGATCGCCACGATCGGCTCGGGGGTCATGGCCGAGGCCATGATCGCCGGCCTGTTGCGCGGCGAGCAGATGACGCCGGACCGGATCGTGGCCAGCCACCCCCGGGCCGATCGCCGGGCGCACCTCGAGCGCGACTACGGCATCCGGACCACCGACTCGAACGAGACGGCGGTCGCCGGCGCCGACATCGTCGTCCTGGCCATCAAGCCCCAGATGCTGCCCCGCGTCGGGCGCGAGCTGGCCCCGGCCCTCAAGGACGAGCAGCTGGTCCTGAGCATCCTCGCGGGCGGCACGACGACCGCCATCGCGAACGTCCTCCATCATCGGCGCATCGTGCGCAGCATGCCCAACACGCCCGCCCGGCTGGGCAAGGGCATGACCGTCTGGTATGCCACGCCCGAAGTGAGCGCCGAGCAGCGCGTCCAGACCGCCACCCTCCTGCGCGCGCTCGGCGCCGAGCTGGAGGTCGACGACGAGAAGATGGTCAGCATGGCCACCGCGGTCAGCGGCACCGGCCCGACCTACGTGTTCCTGGTCATGGAGGCGCTCATCGACGCCGCCGTGCACCTGGGCTTCCCGCGCCACATCGCCCACGACCTCGTGATCGAGACGCTGGAGGGCAGCACGCTCTTCGCCAAGTCGAGCGGCATGCACCCGGCCGAGCTGCGCAACATGGTCACCTCGCCGGGCGGCACGAGTGCGGCCGCCCTCCACGAGCTGGAATCGGGCCGTCTGCGCACGGTCCTGTCCGAGGCCGTCTGGGCCGCCTTCCGTCGGACGGAGGAGCTGGGCCGCCAGCTCGAGGACGCCACGGCGCCCGACCCGGCCCGCTACCGCACCGAACCGCACTGAGCCGAGGGCCGGCTCGAGCCGTGGCTGGCCCGCCGGGCCGACTCCCGACCGACACCCCGATCGGTACGCAGACCGCAACCCCGACCGGCGCCACCTGGCAACGGCTGGCGGTCGTCTTCGCGATCACGGGCTTCGTCGAGACGGTCGGCTTCGGCCACTACGTGACCTTCCTGCCCATCCTGGTCCGCCACCTGGGCGTCGTCGAGACCGACGTGGCCACGACGGTCGGCTTCCTGTCCGCGGCGTCGTTCGTCTTCGGCCTGCCCCTCGTGCCCTTCTGGGGCGTGTGGGCCGACAAGTACAGCCGCAAGGCGATCGTCGTCCGCAGTGCCGCTGTCGAGGCCGTCCTCTTCACGACGCTGGCCCTCGTCGGCCAGGTCTGGCAGCTCTACCTGCTCGTGCCGCTCGTGGGGCTCGTGCTCGGTAACACCGGCGTGATGCTGGCCGAGATGACCGACCGGGCCCCGCGGGACCGCCTCGGGCTGGCCATCAGCCTCGTGGTCATGAGCGGGCCGCTGGGCTTCGCGGTCGGCCCAGCCGTGGGCGGTTTCCTGGTCGATCGCTACGGGGTGCAGGCGCTCTTCCTCATCGACACGCTGCTGACGATCGGCACCGTCGCCTTGCTCCTGCTCGCCTACCACGAGCGGCCCGATCGGCCGCGGGCCAGCGACCCGGTCCTGCGCCTCGTCGGCCGGTCGCTGCGGGCCATCGTCGGTTCCCGTCTCGCCGGGTCGATCTTCCTGGCCTACCTCTGTTTGCTGCTCGGCCAGCGCTTCCTGGTGCCCTACCTGGCCCTCTACGTCGAGGAGCTGCAGGGGCCGGCGGCAGTGGCGACGGTCGTCGGCCTCATCGCTGGTGCGTACGGCCTCGCCGCGGCCACCAGCTCCCCTCTCGCCGGCGGGCTTGGTGATCGCTTCGGCTACCGCCGCGTCTTCGTGGTCGGGGTCGGCCTGGCCGTGGCCTGCCTGTCGGCCGCGGCGGTCGCACCCGGGATCGTCGTCTTCGGGCTCCTCTACGCGGGATTCGGGATCGGGTTCGCCGCGGCCAGCGGGATGCTCTTCACGATGCTGGCGTCCGGGCTGCCCCTGGACATCCGCTCCAGCGTGCTCAACCTCAGCCTCGCCCCGCTCTACATCGCGGGCGTCATCGGCTCGCTCGCCTCCGCGGGCCTCATCGCGGCGACCGGCGGCGAGCTGCGCCCGCTCTGGCTCGTGGCGGCCGGCGTCGTGGCCCTCGCCCTGCTGCCGATCGCCCGCCTCCGCCCCGGCCGCGCCTAGAGGAGGGCAGGTCCGGTAAGGCGAATGGCACCCGACTACGATAGGGCCGTGCGACGCGCGGTGGACCGGTGATCGTTCGTCTGCGCGAGCTGCCCGGACATGTCCTGCGCGTCCTCTTCATCTGGGCCTCGCGCCGGCGCGGCTTGGCCCGTGTGGCCGCCCGCATGCCCCTGTCGCGCCAGATCGTCGCCCGCTTCGTGGCCGGCGAGACGCTACCGCTGGCGCTCGATGCCTGTGCCCGGTTGAAGGCGGCCGGCCTGCACACCACGCTCGACGTGCTCGGCGAATCGGTCGCTTCGCCGGAGGCGGCGCGTGCCGCCGCCGACCGCTACGTCGAGCTGCTCGATGCCCTGGCCGCGCGCGGCCTCGACGGCAACGTCAGCCTCAAGCTGACCCAGATGGGCCTCGTGGTCGATCCGGCCCTGTGCCGTGAGAACGTGGCCCGGGTCACTGCCAGGGCCGCTCAGACGGGGGCGTTCGTGCGCGTCGACATGGAGGACAGCACGAAGACCGAGGCCACCCTGGCCATCGTCCGTGAGCTGCGCGCGGCGACGCCCGAGGTCGGCGTGGTCGTGCAGAGCTATCTGCGCCGCAGCGCGGACGACATCGAGCGCCTCATCGCCGAAGGCACCCGGGTGCGCCTGTGCAAGGGCGCCTACAACGAGCCCGATGAGGTCGCCTTCGAGACCAAGGCGGAGGTCGACGCCAGCTACCGGCGGCTGCTGGAGCGCCTCCTCAGCGCAGGCAACTACCCCGCCATCGCGACCCACGATCCGAAGCTCGTCGCTGCCGTCACCGACTTCGCCCGGCGGGAGCACATCGACCCTTCGCGCTTCGAGTTCCAGATGCTCTACGGCATCCGGCGCGACCTCCAGAGCCAGCTCGCCCGGGACGGCTGGACGGTGCGCGTGTATGTGCCCTTCGGGAGCGAGTGGTACCCGTACTTCATGCGCCGCCTGGCCGAGCGCCCGGCCAACGTGATCTTCCTGCTCCGCAGCGTCCTGCGCGAGGGACGCTAGGCCGCCTCGGGGGGATCGCCGACCGGACGCTAGGTCGCCAGTTCGTCGAGCTGGGCGGCGTGCTCCTCGAGGTGGTCGGCCAGGAAGCGCTCGACCATGTCCGTCACGGTCATCGGTCCGCGCACGGGGTGCAGGCCGAGTGCGCTCCACTCGCCCGCCGGGAGCGAGGCGCACAGGGCGCGGGCATCGGCGATGCCAGCCTGGACATCGCCCAGCAGCGCGGCCCGGTCGTCCCGCCGGCGCGCCTCGATCGCCGCTGCGCGAGAGGGGTCGGTCCTGGTCCGCCCGAACGGGATGGGCTCGGCGGCTCCGGCGGCTCGGGCAGCGAGCAGGGTCCCGATCTGCCCGACCCAGTAAGCCGGGAACTCGGCGAGGTGCGCCCAGACCTGGCCCGCCTCCCAGCGCTCGCCGGTGCCCTCGTCGGGCGCGGTGAGGCCGGGCCGTTCGGCCGCGGCGTGGGCCGCGAGGCG
>JBIOIE010000056.1:0-8699 GCA_044449605.1 Candidatus Limnocylindrales bacterium
AGCGAGCGCTCGAACTGGGCCTCGGTCTCGCCGCAGAAGCCGACGATGACGTCGCTGGTCAGGCTGATGCCGGGCACCGCCGTGCGCAGCCGCTCGACCAGCTCGAGGTAGGAGTCGACCGTGTACTGGCGGCCCATCCGCCGGAGAACGGCGTCATCGCCCGACTGGACGGGGAGGTGGAGGTGCTCGCAGACCGAGCGGCACTCGGCCATCGCTGCGATGAGACGGTCGGTCAGGTCCCAGGGATGCGAGGTGATGAAGCGCAGGCGGGGCACCGCCGGGGCGCCATCGGCCGTGCGCAGGGCGTCGATCGCCCGCAGCAGCGCGGCGATGTCGGGCCGGCCGTCGAGGTCGAGCCGGCGGCCCAGCCGCCGTTCGCCATGGACGTCGGCGAAGCGAGGTTCGGGCGTCAGGTCGTGTCCGTAGGAGTTGACGTTCTGGCCGAGCAGGGTGATCTCGCGGTAGCCCTGCCCGGCGAGCGTGCGGGCCTCGTCCACGACCGCATCGAACGGGCGGCTGCGCTCGGGGCCGCGGCTGAAGGGCACGATGCAGTACGTGCAGGTCTTGTCGCAGCCGTAGATGATCGGCAGCCAGGCCTGGAAGGGACTCTCGCGGGCCACGCGCCCCTCCCCCACCGCCGCCGCACGGGTGCCCGGCAGCCGGTCGGCCGTGGCGACGGTGGAGCGGCCGACGCGTTCGTACGTCGCCGCCCCGAGGCGGCCGGGGGCGGTCTGGCTGGCCAGGCCGAGGCGTTCGAGCAGCTCCGGCTCCTCGTCGGGGCGCAGGAAGAGGTCCACGGCCGGGAAGCGGCGGGGCAGCCGATCGGCGTCGTCGGCGCGCACGGCGCAGCCGGTGAGCACGACGCGCAGCGCCGGGTTGGCCCGCTTGAGGCGCTCCAGGACCCCCATCCGGCCGATGATCTTCTGCTCGGCAGCCTCGCGGATCGCGCAGCTGTTGATGACGACGAGATCCGCGGCCTCGAAGGAGGGCGCCTCGGCGCAGCCGGCGGCGACGAGGGCGCCGGCCATCTCCTCCGAGTCGCTCCGGTTCATCTGGCAGCCGAGCGTCCAGACGTGGAAGCTGGGCAGCGTGACGGTGTCGGTGACGTAGTCGGCCAGGGGTGCGGCGACCGCCGCGGGCGGGCGGACTGCCGACCAGCCCGGCAGCATCGAGGGGTCCAGGACCGGCAGCGGGCGCAGCGTCATCGACGCTCGGCTCGCGCGGCCTCGAGGGCGCTCCGGAACGCCTCTTCGACCGCGGTGGGGACGGACAGGCCGGCGACGGCTTCCGCGTAGGGCATGGTGTCGCCATGGTAGTCCGTGCCCCCGGTGGCCACGAGCCTGCGCCCCAGGGCGAAGGCGGCCAGGGCCGCGACCTCGTCGGCGTTGAAGTAGCGGCCGAGCCCACCGTAGTAGACCTCGAGGCCCCCGAGGCCCCAGTCGACGAGGCGGTCGACCAGCTCTGGGCGGTCGATGGCCTCGCGGAAGTGGGCCAGCACGGGCAGGCCTCCCGCGGCCCTGATGGCCTCGATCGTCTCCCGCGGACCCAGGCCGCTGCGGGGCACGTAGGCCGGCCGGCCCCGGCCGAGGAGGCGCGCGAAGGCGTCATCGACGCTCACGGCGTGGCCGGTCGCGGCGAGCGCCCGGGCCACGTGGGGCCGCCCGAGGCTCGACGGTTCGGCCCCGGCGATCACCTCGGCGAAGGCGTCGTCGACGGGCATGTCGAGCGCCCGCAGGCGATCGAGCGTCTCCTGGATGCGGGCGGCGCGACCGGCGCGCTGGCGGCCAAGGGCCATCTCGAAGTCGGCGTCTTCGTCGACCATCCCGAAGCCGAGGATGTGCAGCTCGCCCTCCCAGGTGTCCTCGCCCGAGATGGCGTTGATCTCGATTCCCGCGACGAGCGCCGGCCGCGGCCCCGGCTCCGGTCCCGCGCCTGCTGCGCGCAGCTCACGGTAGCCATCGAGCGTGTCGTGGTCGGTGAGAGCCACGAGGCGCATCCCGGCCCCCGCCATCTGGCCGTACAACGCGGCCGGGGCGACGACGCCGTCCGAGCGACTGGAGTGGCTGTGCAGGTCGAGGCGCGCGGGTGACGTGGCCGCCATCAGACCTCGACGATGCGGGCCAGGCGCTCGACGGCCATGGCCCGTCCGGTGGCCGCCTCGACGTCGACGAGCAGCGCGTTGAAGACGACCGGCCCCTCCCCCACCTCGAAGCGGGTGGGCAGCGCGTTGATGAACCGCGGCAGGACGGTGGCCGGGTCGAAGCCGATGACGCCCCAGACCGGCCCGGTCATGCCGATGTCGGACTGGTAGGCGGTGCCCCGCCGGAGGATCCGCTCGTCGGCGGTCGGCACGTGGGTGTGCGTCCCGGCCACGACGCTGACCCGTCCGTCGAGGTGGATGCCGAGGGCGTTCTTCTCGCTGGTGATCTCGCAATGGAAGTCGACGAGGCGGACCGGCGGCAGTTCGTCGGCTGCCTCGTCGAGGAGCGAGTCCATGACCGTGAAGGGGTTGTCGATCGGTTGCATGTACGTGCGGCCCTGGACGTTGATGACGGCGACCTCGGTGCCGTCCGCGGCGTGGAAGACGCCCCAGCCCCGGCCGGGCACCTCGTGCTCGCCATAGTTCAGGGGCCGCAGGATGCGCGGCTCGCGCTCCAGCTCGGGGTAGATCTCGCGCTTGTCCCAGATGTGGTTGCCACTCGTGATGACGTCGACCCCGCCGGCCAGGATGGCCTGGGCCGTGGACGGCGTGAGGCCCATGCCCCCGGCCACGTTCTCGCCGTTGGCCGTGACGAAGTCGATGCCGCGTGCGTCGCGCAGCTCGGGCACGAGGCGTTCCGCCGCCAGGCGCCCCGGCTTGCCGATGAGGTCGCCGAGCATCAGCACCCGGACGATGCTCGGCCCGGGGCGCTCAGGGGCCGGGGTCAGCCGATCGGCGGCCTGGACCTCGTGCGCCGGACGAAGAGCGTGACTGGTTACTTCGCGTGACCTCGTGCGGTGCCTGGGGAGCCATCGGCGCAGCGTCGGCTGAGCAACCGGAGACACGCCCACTCCCACCAGGCGGGAGCCGCAGGAGCCCGGGGCCGGATGACGAGGTTACCACCCCGGCCCAGCTCGACGCCCCTGCGATGCGTCGGTGGGACGTGGCCGACTCAGCCGGGCGGGACGAGCGCGCCGAGCGTCGTCCGATGGATCCAGCCCCGCCGCCCGTCCGGGCAATCGACGAGCCAGTAGGCGCCGGACCGATCGACGATCAAGACCTCGTCCCCGGCGGCGAGTTCGCTGATCGTCCCGCCGCGCAGCTCGTCGGGCATGTCCAGGAGCGGGGCGAGCGCGTATCGGACCAGGCGGCGCTCGGCGGTGCCGGCAACGCCCTCGGGCAGCACATCGAACACGAGGCTCGGCGCAGGCGGGAGGTCGCGCACCCGGTCTCTCCTCCGTGCCTCGATGAGCGACGGTCGGCGCCAGCGCGGCAGCGCCGCCTCGAGATCCAGCGCCGCCGCCGGCGCCGTCGAGGTCGCGCCCGGCAGCTGCCGGGCGCCCACGGCATCGGGCGACTCCGCGGCAGGTTGCCCGCCGAAATGTGCGAGCGCCATCAGGGTTCCGACCGCGCTCATGAGCGGGACGATGCCAGCCCGGAGCGAGCCGCGAGGGGCTCGACCACGCGGTAGTACCTCTGGGCGCCTGAACGTCTCACCATGTGGCGCAGCATGTCCGCCTGGGGGTAGGACGGCAATGGTACGGATGTCCCATGGCGGAATCCGTGAGCACGGATGGAGCCGCTACCCCGTCGGACGGCGCCCCGGAGTACCAGGACGAATGGTGGTGCGCGGCACCGGCGAGTCACCCCGGCTGCTCGGCGGGGACGGCCCGATGACAAGATCCTGGACTCGCAAGGCCGGACGCGTCACTTGGCGTACTCGACGGCCCGCGTCTCGCGGATGACGGTCACCTTGATCTGGCCGGGATAGGTCAGCGACTCCTCGATCTTGCGCACGATGTCGCGAGCAAGACGCATCGAGGCCAGGTCGTCGATGGCCTCGGGCCGGACGAGGATGCGCACCTCGCGGCCGGCCTGGACGGCGAAGCAGCGCTCGACGCCCTCGAAGGTGAGCGCGATGGCCTGGAGGTCCTCGAGCCGCTTGACATAGGTGTCCATCGACTCGCCCCGAGCCCCCGGGCGACTGGCGCTGATGGCGTCGGCGATCTGGACGATGGGCGCCTCGATGCAGGTGTACTCGATCTCCTGGTGGTGGGCGGCGATCGCGTTCACGACCTTGGCCGGCAGGTTGTGGCGCTGGGCCACCCCGCCCCCGATGGCCGCGTGCGGGCCCTCGACCTCGTGGTCGACGGCCTTGCCCATGTCATGGAGCAGGCCGCCCATCTTCGAGATCTGGATGTCGGCGCCCACCTCGGCGGCGATGATCCCGGCCAGGCGGCTCGTCTCGATGACGTGCTGGAGGACGTTCTGGCCGTAGGAGGTTCGGTACTTCAGGCGGCCGAGGAGGCGGATGATCTCGGGCGGCAAGCCGGGCACGCCGGCCTCGTAGGCCGCGGCCTCGCCGGTCTGGCGGATGACCGCGTCGACCTCGGCGCGGCACTTGGCCACGACCTCCTCGATGCGGGCGGGATGGATGCGCCCGTCGGCGATGAGCTTCGTCAGGGCCAGCCGGGCGATCTCGCGGCGGACCGGGTCGAAGCCGCTGATGACGACCGATTCGGGTGTGTCGTCGATGATCAGGTCGATGCCCGTGGCCTGCTCCAGGGCGCGGATGTTGCGGCCCTCGCGGCCGATGATGCGGCCCTTCATCTCGTCGGAGGGCAGGGGCACGACCGAAACGGTCATCTCGGCGGTGTGGTCGGCCATGACCCGCTGGATGGCCGTGACGACCACGTCCCGGGCCTTCTCTTCGGCCTCGTCGCGGGCTTTGCGCTCGATGGCCCTGGTTAGCCGGACCGCGTCGTTCTCGGCCTCCGCCCGAACGGCCTCGAGGAGCTCCGACTTGGCCTCGTCGCGGCTCAGCTCGGCGACCCGCTCGAGCGCGGCGATCTGCTCCAGCTTGGCCCGAGCCAGTTCCTCGCGGCTAGCCTCGAGGTCGCGCTCGCGGTCGATGAGCTTCCGGTCGCGACCCTCCAGCATGTCGGAGCGCTCGTCGAGCTGGGCGTCCCGCTGGAGCAGCCGGCTCTCGAAGGTGGCCAGCTCCGCCCGTTTGGCACGGGCTTCGTCGTCGGCCTCGCGCTGGAGCTTGACCTGTTCGTCCTTGGCCTTGAGGATCAGCTGGGTGTGCTGTTCGCGAGCCTCGGCGAGGATGCGGCCGGCCCGCTCCTGGGCGTGCTTGATGGCCTGCCCGCCCCAAAGGCCACGCCCCACGTAGCCCAGGGCGATGCCGGCGGCGAGGGCTATGACGATGCCCAACGCCAGGACGACGGCGTCCATATATCGGCTCCCTCCGTCCGGCGCGCTGGCCGGCCGTGTGCATGCGAGTGAGGCGATGCCTGCGGCGCATCGGCGTCGCACCGCCGAACGGCACGACGACTTCCAGGGCTCGCCACCTCCGGCGCGCGGGTCGGGCATCCCGACCGTTGTCCCGGGGCTGACGCACGAAACGAATCTGGCGGGAAGCCTACTCCCGGCCGCGCGGGAGCGTCAAACGCGCAGGTGGTATGTCCGGCGGGCGGCTCAGGCGTCCTCCGGTGGGCCCTCCAGCGTCTCCAGGCGGCCCAGGGCAGCGCCGATCACGTCAGGCGAGAAGCCGTGCCGGGCGAGCAGCACGTAGGCCTTCTGGCGGCGCTTGCGGGGGTCGAGCTCGCGGCCGAGGGTCGTGGCCTTGCGGGCGAGAAGCCGGTCCGCTGCGGCCTCGTCAGGAGTCGGGCCGGCCCCCTCCCCTTCGTCACCGGAAGAGGCCCCGGGCGCCTCGCGCTCGCCGAGGGCGGCGTCGATGCTGCCGCGGTCCACGCCCTTCAGGAGCAGCTCCCGGCGCAGCGCTTCCGTGCCCCGCGGCCGGGCCCGGTCGCGGCTCTCGATCCAGGCGCGGGCAAAGGCCTCGTCATCGAGATAGCCCAGCGCTACGAAGCCGGTCACGACGGCCTCGACGAGTTCGTCCCGAAACCCGAGGTGGCGCAGGCGCCGGCGCGTCTCGGCCACCGATCGCGGCCGCACGGCGAGGAAGGCGGCCGCCGCCTCGACGACGATGGCCGGGTCGTCGACGGCGGCCCGGCGCTCCCGACGTTCGGCCGGTCCGGAGCGCCGGCCAGGTCCGGTCATTCGGCCTCGGCGATGCCCTCCACGGGCAGGGTGATCGAGGTCACCCGGCCCCGGATGTCGGCTTCGATGCGGTCGGCAAGGTCGGGATTTGCCTTGAGGAACTCCTTGGCCGCCTCACGGCCCTGGCCCAGACGCGTGTCGCCGTAGTTGAACCAGGCGCCGCTCTTGGAGACGACGTCCGTGGCCACACCCACGTCGAGCAGGCCGCCGGCCTTGGAGACGCCCTCGCCGTACATGACGTCGAACTCGGCGACCCGGAAGGGCGCGGCGACCTTGTTCTTCACGACCTTGACCCGCACCCGGCTGCCGATGGCGTCCGTGCCGGACTTGATCGTTTCGATGCGCCGGATGTCCAGGCGGACGCTGGCGTAGAACTTCAGAGCCCGGCCGCCGGGGGTCGTCTCCGGGTTGCCGAACATCACCCCGATCTTCTCGCGCAGCTGGTTCGTGAAGACCAGGGCCGTGTTGGAGCGGCTGACCGCACCGGTCAGCTTGCGCAGGGCCTGGCTCATCAGGCGGGCCTGGATGCCCACGAACGAGTCGCCCATCTCGCCCTCGATCTCGGCACGGGGCACCAGGGCCGCCACGGAGTCGACGACGACGCAGTCCACGCCGCCCGAACGGATGAGCGTCTCGGTGATCTCGAGGGCCTGCTCGCCGGTGTCGGGCTGGCTGACCAGCAGCTCGTCGACGTTCACCCCGCAGGCTCGCGCGTAGCCCGGGTCGAGGGCGTGCTCGACGTCGATGAAGGCGACCACACCGCCCTTCCGCTGGGCCTCGGCCAGGATGTGCTGGCAGAGGGTCGTCTTGCCCGAGGACTCGGGGCCGAAGATCTCGGTCACCCGGCCGCGCGGGATGCCGCCGACGCCGAGGGCCAGGTCCAGGGCGATCGATCCCGTGGGGATGACGTCGACCTGCTGACGCTCGGCCGAGCCGAGCTTCATGATCGAACCGCGCCCGAACTGCTTCTCGATGGCGAGGATGGCCGCGTCGACGGCCCGGCCTCGCTCGCCGGCGGCCTTCTCGTTCGCTTTGTCCGCGCCGTTGGTCCTGTCCACGCCGTTCCTGTCGCCTGTCGTGCTGCCGGTCCCGGTCATCGTCATCGCCTGGGTTCTCCTCCTGGCTGGGAACGAGGGCCGGGGCGGTCGGTCAGGGCTCGTTCTCTCCCGGTTCCTCCCAGCGCGGCTTGCGCTTGGGCTTGATCAGCTCCGCCTGCTGGGGCGGGGCCTCCGAGAGGGACTGGAGCTTCGGCTTCGCGTCCGCGGCCTTCGGTTTCTTCTTCGCTTCGCGGTGGGGACGATCCTTGGTTGCCATGCGATCTCCACCTCCACGGAGCCGCCGCCATCATCGACGGCGGGGATCTACGACGACTTCACCCTCCCTCTGCGCCAGCTTGTCTGTCACTCGACGGGGCGTCGGAAGGGTGCCTGGGGATCTGGCGAGCAGTCAGCTCGCGCACGAGGCCGGGAAGCGTCCCGGCCGCGATCGCCAGCCGGATCCGCGCCATGAAGTCTAGGCAGAAGGTCAGGTTGTGACAAGTCGCGAGCCGGTAGGCGAGCAGCTCGTCGGCCCGGAACAGGTGCGCCAGGTAGGCCCGGGAATGGTGCCGGCAGAGGCGGCAGCGGCAGTCCTCCTGGACCGGCCGGGGATCGTCCAGGAAGGCCGCGTTACGGAGATTCAGCTTGCCTTCCGGGACCCACAGCGTGCCGTTGCGGGCGACGCGGGCGGGCAGGACCGAGTCGAAGAGGTCCACCCCGCGGTGGACGGCGTCGAGCATGTCCAGGGGCGACCCGAGACCCATGAGATAGCGCACCCGGGGATCGTCGCCGAGCAGCCCGACGACGACATCGAGGGCGTGGCCGCGCTGGGCCGGTGTCTCGTCGCCCGCGAGGCCGCCGATGCACAGGCCGTCGAAGGGCAGGGCCGCGATGCGCAGGGTGGACTCCGTGCGCAAGTCATCTTCCAGCCCGCCCTGGATGATCCCGAAGAGCGCCTGGTCGGGCCGCCCATGGGCAGCCAGCGAGCGCTCCGCCCAACGCTCGGTCCGCTCGGTCGCCGTGGCCACTTCTGCGCGCGTCGAGGCGTGGGGCGGCACGGGCTGGTCGAAGGCCACGGCGATATCGGCGCCCAGCGACTCCTGGACCCCGATCGACAGCTCCGGCGTGAAGCGATGGGTCGAACCGTCGAGGTGGCTGCGGAAGGTCACCCCGGCGTCGTCGATGCTGCGCAGGTCGCCCAGGCTGACGACCTGGAAGCCGCCCGAGTCGGTCAGGATCGGCCGCTCCCAGCCCATGAACCGATGCAGGCCGCCAAGACGGGCGATGCGCTCGTGGCCGGGGCGCAGGTAGAGGTGATAGGTGTTGGCCAGGATGATCCGGGCACCGACCTCGTCGAGATCGTCCGGGTCGAGGGCCTTGACCGTGGCATTGGTGCC
>JBIOIE010000057.1:0-8687 GCA_044449605.1 Candidatus Limnocylindrales bacterium
CGTCGGCGCGGCCGCCGAGAGCGTGACGGTATAGGCCGCGGCGGCACCGCTGAGGCCGCTCACGCTCCAGCCCGTCGAGCTCCCCGAGACGCCGAAGTCGGACATGGTCAGGCCCGTGACGGGCTCGCTGAAGGTCAGCCCGAAGTGGAGCGAGGCCGCCCCGGTCGTGGCCGGCTCCATGGGGCCGAAGGTCGCGACCGTCGGGGCGGTGTGGTCCACGGACGGCCCGGTCATGGCCGCGATCCGGGCCGCCACGGCCGTGCGGAGCGCCGGCAGCATCGGGTAGAAGTCGTCGCCCGGGCAGGCGGTCGCGTTCACGTCGCGGTGGCCGGCGATCACCGGCAGGGTCTTCGTGGCTCCCGTCTCGCCGTTGACGTACAGGTGCGTCGCCGTCGGGTCGAGCCCGTGGCGTTCGGCGGCCCACGCCAGCAACCAGGTCAGGGACGCAAGGGCCGCGGCCGTGGGCTTCTGGGTCTGGAAGTTGCCCAGCAGGGCGATGCCCATCGACCCAGGGTTGAAGCCGACCGAGTGGGTGCCGCGCACGAGGTTGCCGGCCACGTCCTCCTCGGTGGGGACCTCGCCGGGAGCGTAGCTGCGGGCGCGGCGGCCCTCGTAGATGCGGCCCTGCTGGTCGATCAGGTAGTTGTAGTCGATGTCGCCGTAGTCGCGGACGACCGCGTGGTCGTAGTAGATCGCCCGGATCGTCGCGGCCGGGTCGGGGTCGTCGTTGCGCCCGGCGGTGTGGTGGACGATGAACTGCTGGAGCGGGAAGTAGGAGGCCGGGAAGATCTCGTGGCCGGCGGCATCGAACCGCAGCGACTCGTCGGCGCCCCATTGGGCCCGGGTGATGATCGGCGGCTGGCCGACCGCGCCGTCCGCGACCGGCGGGCTGACGGCGAGCGCAGGGCCGGAGGACATGTCCATGGCCACGACGGTCAGCTGGGCGATCGGCTGATCGGAGGTGATGCGGACCCAGCGCGCCCCGCCGGTCCAGATGACCGGCGTATCGGTCTCGGCGTCGGGGGCGGGGTCCGGCAGGTCGTCCAGCGTCAGCGGGACCTCGGCGCCGAAGTTCCCCGGCGAGATCGCGAAGGCCAGGCTGACGTGGGCATCGCCGGCGCCGCGCCAGTGGAGCGCCACGTGCGTCGCCACGAACGGCAGCTCGAGGGTCTGCTGCCCGTCGACCGAGGTGTCGATCTGGCGGGCGACCATGCCCGCGGAAGGCAGGCTGAGCGAGGGAAGCGCCGGCGTGACCCCCAGCAGGAGGCCCGACAGGGCGAGGCTCGCCGGGAGGACGAGGCCCGCGAAGCGCCGCCGAAACCGAGACAAGACCACCTCACGAGCCCCGGTCCGGACGCCGACAGCCTCGGCGCCGGCTGATCCCGGCCAGCATAGCCCAAGCCCCCGGCGGGCCAGCCCGTACCTTCGACCCCTCGTCGCGCGGCTGCTCGTACCCGCTGGGTCTCGGCTCGCTAGGCCGGGGCCGCGAGGTCGCGGCGCGGGAACACGACCAGCGACCAGGCGGCCCCGGCCAGGGTCACAGCCAGGAGGACCGCGAAGGCGAACGGGTCGGCCTTCCCGTCCAGGACGGACTGCGGGTCGAGGTAGTGGAACACCGAGATCGGCTGGAGCTGCTTGGCAGCGTCCCAGAGCGAGCCGAGGATCTCGAAGAAATAGGAGACGATGGTGAAGGCGAGGGCGATGCCGACCGCCGGCCCGAGCCGGTCGAAGGAGACCGACGCGGCCAGGGCGACCGATCCGAGGGCCGTGTAGAGGAGCAGGGCGTTGAGCCCGAGCAGGGGCACGTTGGCGAGCTGGAGCTGGTCGAGCTTGCCGAACGCCGCCGCCGAGACCACGGTGCCGGCGAGGATGGCCACGATGGCCAGACCGAGGAAGACGAGGAGGGCCACGAACAGGGTGCGGTAGGCCGCGGCGCGGCTGATGGGCCGGGCGAAGACGACCTCCAGGGTGCCCCGTTGGCGCTCGCCGGCCACGGCAGCGGCCGCGAAGCCGACGGCGAAGACGCACACGAGGGCCACCGCGATGGGGTGGATGAGCCCCAGGGCCACCGCGCCGGGCAGGGTGAAGATGTTGCCGCCGCCGAACTGGGTGAGCTGGCTCGGGACGAGGCCGGAGTCGATGAGCTTGCGGAACTCGGCGCCGAGCGCCGTGTCGATCAGCTCGGCGTAGACGAGCGGCATCAGGGCCCCCCACACGAGCAGCGCCGCGACGACGAGGACGACCTTCGAGCGCTGCGCGCGGAGCGTCCGACCGAAGAGCACGCGGTCCATCAGACGTCCTCGGCGTAGTACTCGAGGAAGGCCTCCTCGAGGTGGGCCGGCTCGATGGTCAGGTCGCTGATGGCGGCTCCGTTGATGGCCCGCAGGAAGGGGCCCACGTCGCCGTCGAGCTGGCAGGTCAGGAGGCCGTCGCTGAATCGGACGGTGCTCACGCCGGGCACGGCCTCCAGCGCCGGAGGGGCGCCGGCCAGGCGCATCTCGACGTGGCGCCTGCGCCGGGCGAGCAGCGCCGCGACCTCGTGCAGGGCCACCAGGCGGCCTTGCCGGATGATCGCCACCCGGTCGCACACGCGCTCGACCTCGGAGAGGATGTGAGACGAGAAGAAGATCGTGCGGCCGTCGTGCTTGATCTCGGCCAACAGCTCGTAGAAGGCCCGCTGCATGAGCGGGTCGAGGCCCTCGGTCGGCTCGTCGAGGATGGCCAGCTCGGGATCGTGCTGGAGGGCCTGGATGATGCCGATCTTCTGGCGCATCCCGCGCGAGTAGTCCCGCACAGGGCGGCGGAGGACCGTGGCCGGCATCTCCAGGCGCTCGGTCAGGACCGCCCGCCTTGAGGGCTCCCGGCGGTAGAGGCGGCAGAGGTAGTCGAGCAGCTCGGCGCCGCTCATGCTGTCGTACAGGGCGATGCCGCCGGGCAGGTAGCCGGTCCGGGCGCGGATGGCCTGGCCGTCCCGTTCGGTGTCGAAGCCGAGGACGCTGGCGCTGCCGGATGTCGGATGCAGGTAGCCCAGCAACAGCCGGATCAGCGTCGTCTTGCCCGCCCCGTTGGGGCCCAGGAAGCCGAAGATCTCGCCGGCCTGGATGTCGAGGTCGAGGTCGCTGAGCGCCTCGATGGGCTTGCCGGGCCGCAGCGATGGGCCGCCGGAGGCGTAGCGCTTGGTCAGGCCACGGGCCGTGATGGCCGCGTTCATGACCCGGTCAGCGATCGCTCGGTCGCCGGTTCACCAGCCACCAGCCGAAGGGCAGGGCGCCCGTCGCGGCAAGGATCTTGAGCAGGTCGGTGGGCAGGAACGGCCAGAGGCCGTAGCCGGCGGCCACGTCGAGGGGGGCGGGGATGGCCGCTGCCAGCCAGATCAGGCCGAGGCCGACGATCACCAGCTCGCCGATGAGCATCGCCGCCAACGCGCCGCGCACGGTGCGGTCCCAGCCCAGCTCCGCCAGGCGCCCGACGACGGCGGCCGCCAGCACGAAGCCGATGAGGTAGCCGCCTGTCGAGCCGAGGACGACGTGGCCGCCGCTGACGCCGATGATGCGGGCGAGCCCCGTCGGATGGATGCCCGTGGCCGGGTCGGCCGCGAACACCGGCAGGCCGACGATGCCCAGCACCAGGTAGAGGAGGCTCGCCGCGGTCCCGCGCCGGACGCCCAGGGCGGCCCCGCTCACGAAGACACCGAACGTCTGGAGGGTGATCGGCACGTATGGGTTGGCGGGCACGTAGATACCGAAGGGCAGCGTGACGGCCGGGACCTGGAAGCTGATCCACGCGCCCGCGGTGATGAGCGCGGCGCCGCCCAGGATGAGCGCGATGTGCCGGAGCCGGGAGCTGATGCGCTCGCCGACCCGGATAGGGAAGAAGAAGTCGGCAAGGGTGAGGCCCCGCTCGAACGGCGGGACGCGGAGCATGCGACTTCCGGCGACCACGGCCCGATGCTAGCAGACGAACCTGACCGCGGAAGGCAGGATCCTGAAGGCGAACGGGTCCCGGCCGAGCAGCTCGCCGTCCGCCTGGAGGTAGACGGGATCGCGCCCGTCGATCACCGCGACGGTCATCCCGGCCGTGCGCCGCAGCTCGACGCGCGGCGAGCGGAGATGGTCGCCGCTCCGGATCCGCCAGGAGAACGTGACCAGCTCCGCCCGCGAGGTGGCAGCGATGATGACCGCGTCAAACCGTCCATCCCGCGGGTCGGCGCCGGGGGCGACGAGCATGCCCCCGCCCTCGTAGCCCCCAAGCGCCAGCTCGATCGATTCGACCGCCCGCTCTTCCTCGGTGCCTTCGGCCCAGCCGACGAGCACCGACCGCTCGCGCCAGTCGATGATCGTGAGCAGCCCGGCCGCCGTGTACAGGTAGGCGCCCAGGCGCGGCGGGAAACGCGCCGTCCGCTGTGCCACGAACGGGCTGAAACCGATGCCGGCGCCGTTGATGAAACGGCGGACCAGACGTTCACCGTCGTCCTCGTCGGCCTCGATCTCGACGGGCGGCTCGGGTGCCGTGCGGCCGGCCACGAGGCGGCTGGGCCGATATTCGACCTCGCCGGCGTCGACGGCAGACGACGCTTCCGGGTCGCCGGCCGCCACCTTGGCGAAGCGCAGCGCCAGCTCCGTGGGATCGCGGGGTACCGCCAGGCCGCGGGCATAATCGCTGCCCCGGCCGGCGGGCACGAGCCCGAGGACGGGCAACTCGGCGGCCGTCGCGTCGTCAGCCAGGAGGCCGTTGAGGACCTCGTGGAGCGTCCCGTCGCCGCCGACGGCGAGGACCAGGGGGGCGCCTTCCTGGGCCGCCCGGCGGGCGAAGTCGGCCGCCTCCATCGCCCGCGTCGTCAAGCGCACGTCACAGGCGACGCCGCGGGTCTCCAGCTCGGCGGCCACGCGCGGCCAGACGCGGGCGAAGGCGCCCCGACCGGCGCCCGGGTGGGCGATGACGACGACCGGCCCGCTGGCCATCGCGGCCGACTCAGGCCTCCGTCACGCGGTCGCTGATGCTGAGGCGCAGCGCGCCCAGGTTCAGTTCGTCCAGCTCGACCTCGAGCTTGTGCTCACCGGTGGCGAGTCGGTCGCCGGTCACGGCCAGCGTGACCCGGTCGCCCAGGGCGACCTTGATCGGATGCAGCCGGGAGAGGTCGGTGGCCCGGATGGGCTCGCTCTCACCCTGGCGCACGGCCGAGACGGCCTCGAGCGGGATGGGTCGGCCATCCACGCTCAGGGCGCGGACCCCGACCAGCGTGCCGCTGCCCATCGGGTTCTGGGCCTCGAGGCTGAAGCCCGTCGCGGTGTTGCGGAGGCTGCTGGTGACGTAGAACCGGCGGGCGATGAAGGACGGGACCTGCACGTGACCTCCTGCCACGCCCCGGCGTCGGGGCCTCGGCGCAGTCTAGCCGCTGGCCGCCAGCGACTGGCCGCGCCGGGTCCAGCGGCGCGCTTCACGCATCGTCTAGACTCCCCTACGCCCCGCGCCCTCATGCGCGGCGCCCGCGGTGGCCTTAGCTCAACTGGCAGAGCATCGGATTGTGGCTCCGAAGGTTGCGGGTTCGAAACCCGCAGGCCACCCCACCCTCAGCGGCGACTTCTCAGACGCTTCTCAGCGGGCGGGGTTCGAATAGGCATCGACCGCGACGTTGCCGACGTCCCTCCTCCTCCGCGTCGGCAACGCCGCGGACCTATGCTCGCCCCGTCATGGAGGCGCCGCAGATGGGTCCCGCTGCCGATGTCCGCCCGGCTGGACCGGGCGCGCCGGCGGTGCTGAGTGGCCTCCTCGGCCGTTGGTCCCGCAGCGTCGGCTGGGAGCGTGCGGCCCCGATCGGACTGGCCCTCCTGGCGGCGGTGCTGTACGGCTGGAACCTGACCGTCAGCGGCTACGCGAACACGTATTACGCCGCAGCGGCGCAGGCCGGCGCCCAGTCGTGGAGCGCGTGGTTCTTCGGCTCGTTCGACGCCGCCAACTTCATCACCATCGACAAGCCGCCGGCGGCTCTGTGGCTGATCGGCCTCTCGGTCCGCCTGTTCGGGCTGAGCTCGTGGTCGATCCTCTTGCCCCAGGCCGTGGCCGGCGTCGCCAGCGTGCTCGTGCTCCAGGCAACGGTCCGGCGCAGCTTCGGCTCGTTGGCCGGGCTCATCGCCGGTGTCGCCTTCGCCCTCACTCCCGTCGCGGCCCTCATCTTTCGCTATGACAACCCGGACGCAGTCCTGACGCTGCTTCTGCTCGGCGCGGCCTGGGCGTTCGTACGCGGCCTGGAGGACGGACGACTGCGCTGGCCGATGCTGGCCGCGACCTTGGTCGGCTTCGCCTTCCTGACCAAGTACCTGCAGGCCTACCTCGTCGTGCCGGCCTTCGCCTTCACCTACCTCATCGCCGCGCCGACGAGCCTGCGCCGGCGCCTGGTGGCCCTCGTCGCCTCAGCGCTTGCGCTGGCCGTCGCCTCGGGCTGGTGGGTGGCGATCGTGCAGCTGATCCCGGCCGCCTCCAGGCCGTTCATCGGGGGCAGTACGAACAACTCGGTCCTCGACCTGGTCTTCGGCTACGACGGCCTTGGCCGCATCTTCGGCGGCGGCGGCGGCGCTGGCGCGCTCCCGGGCGGTGCGGCGGGTGGCCCGCCGGGCGGCGGCTTCGCGTTCGGCGGTGCGAGCGGTCCGCTGCGCATGTTCAACGAGCAGTTCGGTGGCCAGGTCAGCTGGCTCCTGCCGCTGGCAGCCCTGGGCCTCGCGGTCGGCCTCGTCGCGAGGCGGCGGGTGGACCGCACCGACGCCCGACGCGCCGGGTATCTGCTCTGGGGCCTCTGGGCGGCGACCACCGGGGCGGTCTTCTCGCTGATGTCCGGGATCATCCATCCCTACTACACGGTGGCCCTCGCGCCCGCTCTGGCCGCCCTGGCCGGAGCGGGCATCGCCGAGCTTTGGGCTCTCCGCTCGCACAGCCGCTGGGCCGGCGTCGTGCTGGCGTTCGGGCTGGTCGCCACCGCTTGGTGGGGTTGGCAGCTCCTGGAGCGGACGCCCGACTTCTGGCCCGGCGTGGGGGCCGGAGCCTTCTTCATCACCCTCGCGGCTGCCCTGCTGGTGGCCTTCCCGGCTGACGCCGCCGACCGGCGCACGGTGCGCATCGGACGGCTCGCGGCGGCTATCGCGATCGTTGCGATGCTCGTGGGACCGACCCTCTACACGCTCGAGACGGCCGGCCGGGCGCTCAGCGGCGGCGACCCGCAGGCCGGTCCCGCCACCGCCCTCGACTCGGTCGGCCCGCCGAGTGGCGGCGGCCGGGACGCTGAGACCATCGACCAGGCCCTCGTCGACTATCTCGTCGCCAACCGGGGCGAGGCGACCTGGCTGGTCGCCGCGACCTCCGCCAACCAGGCCGGCGTGATCCAGATCGCGGCCGGTGCGCCGGTCATGGCCATGGGCGGCTTCCTGGGCACGGATCCCACGCCGACGCTAGCCCAGCTCCAGGCCTACGTCGACTCGGGGGAGGTGCGCTACGTCCTGGTGGGCGGCGCGGGCGGCGGCCCGGGCGGCTTCTTCGGTGGCGACGGGATCGGCGACACCGCCTCGGCGCGCACGGCCTGGGTAACCTCGAGCTGCACGCCGGTACACGTGGCGGCGACGACCGACGCGGCCGGCGGCGGGACGCTCTACGACTGCGCAGCCGCCCCCTGAGCCGCCATCCCGGTCAAGACGTGGCCCGGTTCAGGGCGCGACCCGGCCGATGAACGTGCCCCAGTCGGCCAAGGTCGTCCTGGGACCAGCCGGGATGTACTCCGCGGCGACCCAGATGCGCCCCGCGCCGTCGGCCACCGCGCCCGAGTAGTCGCCCCAGCGCGCGATGCCGGCACCGCCGTAGGCCACGTAGCCACTGAAGCCGTCCTCCGGTCCCACGCCCGCGGCGGCGACGTGGACGGACCCGGCGCCTGACCCCACCAAGGTCAGGTAGCCCGCGCTCGGGAAGAAATGCGGGCCCATGATGCTCATCGCCATCACGACCTTGCCGGCGCCATTGACGCCGATGGACGGGAACAGGATGTCGTCACGGGCGAGCGAGACGTAGCCCTGGCTGATCACGGTCCCGCCGACGGCGCCGTGCTGCCAGCTGGGATCCACCTTGAACCAGGCGATCCCGACGCGCTCACCGTGAACGCCGATGGCCGTGTTGAGCGCGCTCCAGAGGGCTCCGTTCGCGTAGACGACCTGGGTCATCCGGTCGTCGTTGCTCTCGACGAGCTCCTGCGCCTCGCCCAGCGACTCGCCGAGCGGCCGCGAGCCCACCGGGCCGAGCTTCTGGGTCGCGGCGTCCGGCTGGCCGTAGACCTCGCTGTGGATGACCTTGTGGGTCAGGTGGAGCGAGGGGTGCGCCGTGTGCAGCGACCCCGTGTTGGTGAGCGCCCAGATGGCGATCCGGTCATCGAACTGCGAGGGACCGAATTGCAGTGCGCTCAGGAAGTACTCCGTACCGCCGTTCGCCGAGGCGTTCGCGCCCGCCGCTGTGGCCGGGCTGACCGAGTAGGCGACACCCTCGGCGAGGGGGCCGCCTTCGAAGTGGATGGCCTTCGAGGCATGTCCGGCCGCGAGCGCCCACTTGTCGAGCGCATAGATCTGCGCGCCGTTGAAGCCATCGGCGAAGATGGGGAATTCGTTGGTGCTGATGAAGATGCCGGTGGCGTCGGCACCGAGCAGCGGCTGATCGCC
>JBIOIE010000058.1:0-8604 GCA_044449605.1 Candidatus Limnocylindrales bacterium
GTCGGGGGCGTTGCCGGAGCACTCGGCGCAGGCGCTACGGGAGGCGTGGCTGCGACCGCGGCGACCTCTTCATCGGTGCGCAGCCGGGGCGGCTCGGGTAGCTGGGACGTCAGGGCCGCGAATTGGGCCGGGTCCTCGACGGCATCGAGACGGCTGAAGAACGTGGTCATGTCGCCCTCGAACGCGGCCACGCGAGCGCGGACGGTGTTGATGTCGAGTTCGATACGGGCGGTCAGCTCGGCCAGGCCCTGCTCGAGATCGGCGCGGCGAGCCGCGACGGCCGCTTCGGCCTCCGCGCCGATGCGGGCGATCTCGGCCTTGGCCTCGTCGGCGATGGCGATCATCTCCGTGCCGATGGCGCGACGGAGCGTCTCCGCCTCGGCCGCCGATCGGCCATGGAGCGCGGTGACTGCGGCCTCCGCTTCCTCGTGGCAAGCGGCCAGCATCGCGTTGCGGTTCTCCTCCGCGGCGGTGCGCATGGCCCGCAGGAGGATCGGCTGGAACCGGTTCGGGGACGTCGCGGTCGCCACGGCCGTGTCGTCGGCCGGGACTGTCTGGCCGTCCGCGGGGGCCCCGTCGGGGCGCATGTCGGGGCCGCTCCAGGGGAGCCGGAAGCCACCGCGCTGATCGGTCGAGGCCACGCCTGATGGATCTCCAGGGAGGGGCGCCGGTCAGCTCCGCCGGCCTCTCCGTAGCCTACGGGCAACGGACCCCGGTTTGGACCCGGACGGTAGTACCGGTCCGGCCGGGCACAGGTACCCTCGCTCGCCTGTCCGCGGCGGCCATGGCCTGCCACCGGGCTCGCGGGCGGCTGCCGCTACGATGGCCCGATGCAGCCCACGGACCAGCTCGGCCGCCGTCTCCACGACCTGCGCGTCTCGGTCACCGATCGGTGCAACTTCCGATGCGTCTACTGCATGCCCCGTGAGGTCTTCGGGCGCGACTTCCAGTTCCTGGAGCGTGCCCAGCTGCTGACGTTCGAGGAGATCGAGCGCCTGGTCCGACTCTTCGTGGCGGCCGGCGTCGAGAAGGTCCGCCTCACGGGCGGCGAGCCTCTCGTGCGGCGCGACCTGCACAAGCTCGTGGCCGCCATCGCGGCCGTGCCGGGCGTCCAGGACCTGACCCTCACGACCAACGGCTCGCTCCTCACCCGGCAGGCGGCCGAGCTGGCCGGGGCAGGCCTGCGGCGGGTCACGGTCAGCCTCGATTCGCTCGACGACGAGACGTTCATGCGCATGAACGACGCCGACTTCCCGGTGGCGCGCGTGCTCGAGGGCATCGACGCCGCTGAGGCCGCCGGCCTGCGGCCCTTGAAGGTGAACATGGTCGTGCGCCGCGGCCTCAACGAGGACAGCGTGCTGCCCATGGCCCGCTACTTCCGTGCGCGCGGCCACATCCTCCGCTTCATCGAGTACATGGACGTGGGCCACACCAACGGCTGGCGTCTCGACGACGTCGTGCCCGCCGCGCAGATCGTGGCTGCCATCGACGCCGAGATGCCCCTCGAGGCCGTGCCACCCAACTATCCCGGCGAGGTCGCCGATCGCTGGCGCTATCGCGACGGCGGCGGTGAGGTGGGCGTCATCGCCTCGGTGACCCAGCCCTTCTGCCGCGCGTGCACCCGGGCGCGCCTCTCCGCCGAGGGACTCCTCTATACCTGCCTCTTCGCCGTGCGCGGCCACGACCTGCGCACCCCCCTGCGCACGGGCGAGACCGATGCGGAGGTCGCCGGCCGCATCGCCGCGATCTGGGGCCGCCGGTCCGATCGATATTCGGAAGCCCGCTCGGAGGCTACCGTGGCCCTGCCCAAGGTGGAGATGTCGCACATCGGCGGCTGATCCAGGGCCGTCCCAGCCGGACGGTCCCCTTGGGCGTTGTCCACGTCCTGTCCACAACGACGTGCGATTGGTGGACAGCGATGGGGGCTTCCGGGGCGCTTTCGTGGATAACCGCGTTGACCCGCCTTATCCCCGCCCGATACCGTTCGTCTTGCCCGAAGGGGCCGTCGGAGACTATCGGCGCAGGGGACTTGTCCCAGGCGCTCGCACCGCGATCACCCGTGGTGCCCAGGCGACGGCGCATCGGCAGCCGCGATCGCATCAAGGCTGGCGGCGCGACGACGTTGTGGTCGGTGGCCCTCCGTCCGGTCGCTTCGGGCGCTTCCTTGCCCGGCGGCGACTCGCTTGCGACCGCCACCGGGGCCGGCCGGAGGGGCGCGATCGGCATCCCGGTGTCGATACCTCCTCCGGCAGGCGGAGCCCCCCGATGCCCAGGGTCTGCCGAGCCCGAAGTGGCCGTGCCCGGCGGACCATCCCGGGCACTCCGGGCCCAGATCCGGCACGTCCGCTCCGGGCACGACCCTTCCCGGTAAGTCCGGCCGCGGCGGGCCGCCGGCGCGCCCGGTGGAGTCCTGGTGGGACGTTCGTCCGACGTCGCCGGTATCGGAGCGTCTCCGTCCATGGCACGATGCGCGTCGATGCGGCTCGCCGGGCCGCTCGCTGGAGGAGACCAGGTTGAGCCGAGAGATCGTCGCCCCGGCCGACCTGCCGGCCCGCCTCGATGCCCTCGAGGCGGTCGTGCGCTCGCGGACCCCGCTCGTGCCCCGGGTCGGCATCGTCCTCGGCTCGGGCCTCGGTGGCCTGGCCACCGCCCTGACGGCGGTCACCGTCATCCCCTTCGCAGAGCTGCCCGGCTGGCCGGCCGCGTCGGCGCCGGGGCACGCCGGCCGCCTGCTCCTGGGCCAGCTCGACGGCGTGCCCGTCGTCTGCCTCCAGGGCCGCCTCCACCTCTACGAGGGGCATCCCGCCGGCCTGCTCGTCCAGCCGGTGCTGCTCATGGGCCGGCTCGGGGCCACGGCCATCCTGCTCACCAACGCAGCGGGCGGCGTCAACGCCGCGTGGCCGGCGGGGACGCTCATGGCCATCGCCGACCATCTCAACCTGACCGGGACGAGCCCGCTCGTGGGTGCCAACGCCGATGCTCTCGGCCCGCGTTTCCCGGACCTCACCGCGGCCTGGAGCCCGCGTCTCCGCTCGGCCCTCCACGCCGCCGCCGATGCCGAGGGCGTGACCCTCGTCGACGGGGTCTACGCGGGCCTCCTGGGGCCGAGCTATGAGACCCCGGCCGAGGTGCGCATGCTGCGCACCCTCGGCGCCGACGCGGTGGGCATGTCCACGGTGCTCGAGGCGATCGCGGCACGTTGGGCGGGCCTCGAGTTGGCAGGCATCTCGCTGGTCACCAACCCGGGCGCCGGCGTGACGGGCGAGCCGCTCAGCCACGCCGAGGTGCTGGCGGCCGCCGACGCGGCAGCACCACGCCTGGAGCGGCTGGTGCGCCGCTGGGTGCGGCTCGTGGACCGCGCCGAGGCCTGAGCCGGGCGGAAGCCGAGCCCGGCCTCCGGGCGGAGGCATGGCCCGACCTGGCCGCCTCAGATCGTGGGCAGCTCGCGGCCCGCGACCCTGGCGGCCGCCTTCTTCTCCGCCCACGCCGACAGCACGTTGTCCTTGTGGGGCCGGATGGGGCAGTGTTCGTCGCGGTTGCGGTCCTCGTCGCAGTAGCCGAGGGGCACGCACTTGGGGGCCAGGAACGAGCCCAGGAACGGGCTCACCGAGAAGACCTCGTGGCGGATGAGCTGAAAGAGGCGGCGGATCTCCCACTGGGCCATCGTGCACAGGCGCAACCCGGACATGTGGATGAGCGCGCGCAGGTTCGTGGTCATGACCAGGTTCGTGCGCGTCGCGTTGGGCATCACGAAGCGGGCGTCCTCGCCGGGCACCCCTGCCTCCAGCAGCTGGCTGTAGAAGGCCAGCGACTCGTCCATCTCGTCGAGGTAGCGGTCGCGCAGCTCGGGGGCCGCGTCGGCGATCGTGCCCGGGACCATATAGGCCGGCGACTTGTAGTTGACGTAACGCTGCGACTGCTGGTCGAAGGCCAGCCCGGCGCGGTGGCGCACCAGCTGGTGGGAGAGCGTGCGCGTCACGCCGCTGATGGCGAAGGTGAAGACGATGTGCTCGATGGTGGATCCGTGGCCGGACTCGATGACCCGGCGCACCAGTTCCTGCTGCTTCTCGAGGGCGACCCGGCCGTCGCTGGCCCGGTCGAAGATGTCCTCCGGGCGCAGCTCGCTGTAACAGGTCCGGCAGGCCGTGTAGATGAGCGGCAGGTAGTACTGCTCGGCGATCTCGCGGGTCGGGAAGAGGAGCCGGGCGTTGAGTCCCAGGTCGCGGGTCGCGGGGCTGCGCGGGGTGGCGCCCCGAGGCGCCCCGACAACGGACGCGACCGGCTGCTCACTCACCCGGCGAGTGTACTGCGCCCGGCGATCCTCCCGGCCACCGGCGAGGTGAGACTCCTGGGGTCAGCCGGTGCGCAGCCCGATACGGGGCACGACGACCCCGGCCAGCTCCTCGGTGCGGGCGCGGATCTGGCGCTCGGTGAGCGACCCGGAGGGGACGCTCCTGATCGGCCGGGTCCGGCCGGCCTCGCGGTCGTCGGCGCCGATGAGGGCGACGAGCCGCTCGTGGACCGTGCCCGGGCCACTGACCTCGAGCGGATCGTCGGGCGCGACGTGGCGGGCCACATCGGCCAGGAACCCGCGCAGATGCTCGAGCCGATGCGGCTCACCGGCGTCCTGGACGGCGCCGCCACCACCGTGCCGGATGCCCGGGTCGTGCCGGACGTGGCCGGTCGAGCGATGGTGGGCGGGCACGTCCGACTCGAGCGTGGCCAGGCTCGTCGACTCGCCGTCCCAGCGACAGACGACGGCCCGCTCCGCGTCGATCCAGATGAACGTGGCGGTCAGGTTCTTCATGACGTCACCTCATGGCCGGCAGGGCCGGCCTGATCCCGGCAAGGAACGGCCCGATCGAGTCTTCCAGGCGCGCCCCGGCGGCCTCCTCGAGGTCGTAGCGGACCCGGACGACCGGCAGGCGCAGGTGGAGCAGTGCCCCCAGGTCGATGGGCGTGGCGCAGAGCACGACGTCCGCCGGGGCGGCATCGAGGGTCGCGGCCAGCTCCCTCGTCTGGGTCTCCCCGTAGCCCATCGCGGGGATGAGCCGGTCGAGGGCCGGATAGCGCTCCAGGACCGCCTTGATGCTGCCCCTGGCGAACGGCCGCGGGTCGACGATCTCGGCCGCGCCGAAGCGGCGGGCGGCCACGATCCCGGCCCCGAAGGTCATCCCGCCGTGGGTCAGGGTCGGGCCATCCTCGACCACGACGACGCGCAGGCCGGCGATCTCGCCGCCCTCGAGGCGCAGCGCCGAGCGGGCCTCGACGATGGCGGCCCGGGGGTTGACCGCGGCGATCGTCGCGCGCACCTGGGCGAGCGCCTCCGGCGTGGCCGAATCGATCTTGTTGATGACCACGATGTCGGCCATGCGCAGGTTCGTCTCGCCCGGGTGATGGGTCAGCTCGTGGCCCGGCCGGAGCGGGTCGGCCACGACGATGGCCAGGTCCGGCCGATAGAAGGGGAAGTCGTTGTTGCCACCATCCCAGAGGATCACGTCGGCCTCGGCCTCGGCGGCCGCCAGGATCGCCCCGTAGTCGACGCCGGCGTAGACGACCGTGCCCGCCTCGAGGTGCGGCTCGTACTCCTCGCGCTCCTCGATCGTCGTCTGGTGGCGCTCGAGGTCGGCCCGGCTGGCGAAGCGCTGGACGGCCTGGGCGGCGAGGTCCCCGTAGGGCATCGGGTGGCGGATCACGACCGGCGTGAGGCCGGCCTGTCGGATCAGGGCGGCCACGTAGCGGGTGGTCTGGCTCTTGCCCGACCCGGTGCGCACGGCGCAGACCGAGATGACCGGCCGGCGGCTCTTGAGCATCGTCGAGTTCGGGCCCAGGAGGCGGAAGTCCGCGCCGCAGGCCAGGGCGCGGGAGGCGGCGTGCATGACCGTCTCGTGGGTCACGTCGCTGTAGGCGAAGACGACCTCGTCGACCTTCTCGTCGCGGATGAGTCGCTCCAGCTCGTCCTCGGACAGGATGGGGATGCCGTCGGGGTATCCGGGACCGGCCAGCTCGGGCGGGTAGCGACGACCGGCGATGCCCGGGATCTGGGTGGCCGTGAAGGCGACGACCGAGGACTCGGGATGGCCCCGGAAGACGACATTGAAGTCGTGGAAGTCGCGCCCCGCGGCGCCCATGATCAGCACCCGTCGGCTCGTCATCGTCACACCCCTGCGCTCTTGAGCAGTCTCCGAGAGATGGCCCGACTCTGGTCCAGGTGGGCTCGACGGGCTAGGGTCGCCCGGCCCGCCGGGCCGGGGCCGAATGGCGGGCAGCCATGTAGGCTAGGGATCGTCCCGCCGCACACGTCACGACGAGGAGAGGCGACGATGATGATCCCGGACCTCGGCGCCCTGGTGCAGGAAGCCCAGGCGCGGCGCATGGCCCTCGAGGCGAGCGGGGTCTACTTCATCGGAGACATCGACCCGCCCCACGCCGAGGACCTCTTCCGCAGCCTGCTCCTGATGTCGGCGGCCCGCGAAGGGCGCGCCGACGAGCCCATAAAGCTCTACATCAACTCAGGCGGCGGCTCCCTTGGCGACGGGCTGGCGATGATGGAGTTCATCAACCGGATGCGCCGCGAACACCGCGTGCGCATCGACACGGCCGTCCTGGGCTATGCCTACTCGATGGGCGCCATCGTCTGCCAGGCCGGCGACCACCGGACCATCGGCCGTTTCGGGACGCTCATGCTCCACTCCACGTCGTGGATCCTGTCCGGGGACGACGAGCGCATCTTCAAGGACTACCAGCGCCTCGCCGAGCACTACCAGCTGATCGTCGCCCAGCTCTTCGCGGCCCGGACGGGCCATCGCGACCCGGCCTGGTGGCGGCGTTTCATCTGGTCCGGCCGGGACCGCTTCCTGGGCCCCGACGAGTGCCTCGAGCTGGGTCTCGTCGACGAGGTCATCGATCCCGTCCTGGCCGACGGGCGCCCGCTCATCGTGCCCCCGGCGCCGGCGGCGCCGGGGGCGCCGGCGCCGCCCGAGGCCACGGGGGGCTGATCGGTCCGGGGGGCCTGTCAGGGGGTGACGAACGGCACACCGCCGCCGATCGATCGAGCCCCATCATCCCGCCATGGCGCCGACCGTCTTCCCTCGCTCGAACGAGGTCAACCCGCCGCTCCCGGAGACGGGCACCGTGCTCCTCCGGCTCACCCGGCCGGGGACGATCGACCTCGTCAACGCCCGCCGCCGTCTCGACTCCCCCGAGTGGCTGGGCGTCTCCGTGGCATCCGAACAGCCCGGCATGCGCCGCTTCATGACCGACCTGGTCCTGCCCTTGCGGGCCGGCCAGCCGCAGACGGTCTTCCGGAAGGCCGCCTTCGTCGACCTCGGCGAGGCGCAGCCGACGCCCGGCGGCCTGAGCGTGCCGATCGGCTGGCGCTCGTCGACGCTCGCCCCGCTCTTCCCGGTCTTCGCGGGGCGCCTCCTGGTCCGCCCCCAGGCCCTCATCCTCGAGGGCTGCTATGCGCCGCCCGGCGGCGAGGCGGGCCGGATCCTTGACCGCGCGCTGCTCAGCGTGGCCGCCCGGGGCACCGCCCGCTGGTTCCTCGAGCACGTCGGTGCGGCGCTCGAGGCGGCCACGGACGATCTGCCCACGGCCGAGCGTGGCCTGATGACGGAGGCGCTTCAGCCCCGGTAGCGGAAGCAGCCGGGCAGGTGATCGTCGACCCGGCCCACGCTCTGCAGGAAGGCATAGGCCACCGTCGGGCCCACGAAGCCGAAGCCCCGTGCGCGCAGGTCCCGCGAGAGCGACTCGGCGGCCGGTGTCGTGGCCGGGATGTCCGAGAGTCGCGTCGTGTCGCCCGGCAGGCGCGCGGGCGGCGGGGGCACGAAGCGGTCCAGGTAGGCGCAGAAGGTCCCCGCCTCCGCGACAAGGGTCACGAAGGCGCGGGCATTGCCGATGGTCGCCGCGATCTTGGCCCGATTGCGGACGATGCCGGGATCGGCCAGCAGGCGCTCGACGTCCGCGGTCTCGAAGGCGGCCACGACGGTCGGCTCGAAGCCCCGGAACGCCGCGCGGAACGCGGCTCGCTTGTGAAGGATCGTGCGCCACGAGAGGCCGGCCTGGAACGACTCCAGAACCAGCCGCTCGAAGAGCTCGACGTCGTCGGCGACGGGCCGGCCCCACTCGTCGTCGTGATAACGAGTCATGAGCGGGTCGCCGATCCCGTCGCCGGCCCAGGGGCAGCGCGGGATCGCCAGGAGGGCAGGGGACGGGACGGTCTCCACGCCCCCAGCCTATCGCGGTTCGGGCGCTTCGGGGACCGAAGTGCAGCTCAGGACCGGGGCAGGGCCCCTGGGGCGGGCGTGGCCCTCAGGACTGCGGCGGCCCCTGCTCGGGGATCGGGGCCGGCTGGCCCGTCTCCAGCGGCGGCGGCTGGCGGCGGCGCCAGGCCAGCAGCATGACGGCCAGCCCGAGCAGGATGAGGCCGATGGGCCAGGCGTAGCGGAGCACATCAGCGGCAGCCCCGCCCACCGACGCAAGCCCCGCGACGACGAGGATGCCGCCCGGGAGGAGGGGCCAGAAGCGGGCCTCGGGCAGCCGGAACAAGGCGCCGATGAACCAGATCGCCAGGAAGCCGAGGCCCAGGGTCAGGGGCACCCA
>JBIOIE010000059.1:0-8489 GCA_044449605.1 Candidatus Limnocylindrales bacterium
GCCCGCGGGCCGGCCAAGGACGTGGGCGGCGTTGGCGACGATGATCCGCCGCTTGGCCGGCCAGAGCGCATAGCCGGCCAGCATGACGCCGCGTACGGCGGGCCAGCTGATGCCGAGCGGGACATGGCCGAACAGCCAGGCCGCCGAGCGGTAGGCGAGCACGACGAAGCGCTCCTGGGTGCGTGAGACCCTCCGCCGCAGGCCCTGGGCGGGCTCCAGCCGGCGGTGCGGGGCGTGGGCCACGCCACCGCGGGCCGGCCCGGATCGGGACCCGGACCGGCGGCCGCGCTCGAGCCCCGGGCCCTCCATCGGCTCGGGATCGCTGAGTGCGCCCATATCGGGCGTGACTACCGGGTGGCGGCGGCCTTCGCCCGCGAGGGAGCGAGCCGCCGGATGGCCTTCTTCGGCGGTGTCTCGGTGCCCACCAGCGTCTCGTTGTCCTCGCCATTGATGAAGGCCTCGACCCGGTTGTAAGCGATGTCGTCGTGGATCTGCAGCGGCGGGCTCTTCATGAAGTAGGCCGAGGGCGCCACGAGGGTGCCGCTGAGGCCGCGATCCACGCCCAGCTTCAGGCAGCGGATGGCATCGGTCACGACGCCGGCGCTGTTGGGGCTGTCCCAGACCTCGAGCTTCATCTCCACGTTGAGGGGCACATCACCGAAGGTCGTGCCCTCCATGCGGATGTAGCACCACTTGCGGTCCTTGAGCCAGGGCACGTGGTCGCTCGGTCCCACGTGGATGTCGTCGGGCTCGATCTCGTAGTCGAGCATCGAGGTCACGGCGTTCGTCTTGCTGATCTTCTTGGACTCGAGGCGTTCGCGCTCGAGCATGTTCAGGAAGTCGGTGTTGCCCCCGAAGTTGAGCTGGTAGGTGTGGTCGAGACGCACGCCCCGGTCCATGAACAGGCGGGTCAGGACCCGGTGGCTGATGGTCGCGCCGACCTGGCTCTTGATGTCGTCGCCGATGATGCACAGGCCGGCCTCGGCGAAGCGGCGCTGCCAGTAGGGCTCGCGGCCGATGAAGACCGGGATGCAGTTGATGAAGCCGACGCCGGCCTTGAGGGCCTGCTCGACGTACCACTTGGTGGCTTCCTCGCTGCCCACGGGCAGGTAGGAGATGACGACGTCGACCTCGCGCTCCTTGAGGATGCCCACGATGTCGGCCGTCGGGCCAGGGGCCTTCTCGATGATCTGGCTGAGGTACTTGCCCAGCCCATCGTGGGTCATGCCCCGCTCGACGGGCACGCCCAGGTGGGGGACCTGCTGGAAGACATAGGTGTTGTTGGGCTTGGTGTAGATCGCCTCGGAGAGATCCTTGCCGACCTTGTTCTTGTCGATGTCGAAGGCGGCCACGAACTCGATGTCCTTGACGTGGTAGCCGCCGAGCTCGACGTGCATGAGCCCGGGCACGAAGTCGCCGGGCTTGGCGTTCTCGTAGTAGTAGCGGCCCTGGACGAGGCTGCTGGCGCAGTTGCCGACGCCGACGATGGCGACGCGGATCTTGCCGTCCTTGCGCCGCGGGCCCTTGCCGTTGCTGGTGGTGCCGTTGCTGCTCATGGTTCCCGGATACTCCTCTGCTCCTCGCCCGCCTGGCGGCGGACGTATGCGATGCGCTGGAAGACGGTGATCGTGGTCAGGACGAGGTTGAGGCCGAGGGCGATCTGGAGCCAGGGGATGGTCGCATCGAGCCCACCCCCGAGGCCGGCCAGGATGAGTCCCAGGCCGAGGATGGCGACCCGCTCGGGCCGGGGCGCGATGCCCACCTCGCCGCGCAGGCCGAGGCCCTCCGCCCGGGCACGGGTGAAGGTGACCATGAAGGCCGAGTTGAGGGTGAGCACCGCCAGGAGGGCCGCGCGCGTTTCGCCGGCGATGGCGCAGCCGGCGACGATGCCGGCGTAGAGGAGACCTTCGCCCCAGCGGTCGAGGGTCGAGTCGAGGAAGGCGCCGAACTTCGAGGCCGTGCCCGTGGCCCGCGCGACGGCGCCGTCGAAGAGGTCGAAGAGGGCCCCGAACACGCTCACCAGGCCCGCCGCCAGCCACCACTGGAGCCCGGCCAGGACCGCCGCCACGAGGGCGATGCCAAAGCCGATGATGGTCAGCAGGTTGGCCGTGAAGCCGAGTCGGGCCAGGGCGAGGGCGAGGGGCACGAAGCGGGCTTTGAGGCGCAGCCGGGCGTCGTTGGAGAGGAGCGAGCCGTCGGCCACGGTCAGGCCCCCAGCATCTCGCCCTGGCGGCGGGCCAGGCGATCCAGGGCGTCGCGGCGCAGCGTGCAGATGACCTCGCGGCCCTGCCTCCGGGCCTCGACCAGCCCGCTCGACTTGAGGATGCGCAAGTGCCAGCTGACCAGGGGCTGGCTGAGGTCGACGTGGGCGATCAGCTCCGTGACCGTGGCCGGGGAGCCGGCCAGGCGCTGCACGATGCGCAGGCGGGTCACGTCCGCGAGCGCCTTGTGGTACGCCCGCAGCTCGCGCAGCTCATCGGGCGGGGCCGTGATGGTGGCGAGGGTGGAGCGGATGCGAGCAGGTGTGGGCACGGGCTGGACGGTCGATCCCATCTGGAGGGGCGGGGATATATAAAGGGGCATTGATGCTATGCCGGGCGGACGACGCTGTCAACCGATTTCCGCGCGATGCGGCGGTCGCGAACCGGCGTCCTACACTCCCCTGATGAGCGACCGGACGCGGCTCGTGCTCCTGGGCGCCTTCGCCGGAGCTGCCCTGCTGGTGGGCATGGAGCTGCTGGTCACGGCCGTGGCCCTGCCCTCGATCATCGCCAACCTGGCCGACTGGACGGAGTTGCGCCGCGCCAGCTGGATCGTCAACGGCTACCTCGTCGCCTACATCGCCGTGATGCCCCTGGCGGGGCGGGCCGCCGACCGCTATGGCCTGCCGCGCCTGCTCATCGGGGCACTGCTCGTATTCGCGGCCGGCTCGGTCCTCTCCGGGGCCGCCCAGTCGCTCGACCAGCTGGTGGCCGCGCGGCTCCTCCAGGGGCTCGGCGGCGGGGCGGTCGTGCCGCTCGCCACGGCCGGTGCCAGCCACCTCTACGGCGGGCACGCGCGAGCGCGCGCCCTGGGCGTCGTCGGTGCCGCCACGTTCCTGGGCATGGCCCTCGGCCCCTTCGCCGGCGCGGCCGTGCTCGGCCTCTTCGACCTCGGCCCCAGCCTCGCCGCAAGCGGGCAGGCCGGGACGGCCGCGGCGACGCTGCTCGTCCCCGCCTGGCGCTGGATCTTCTACCTGGGGGCCCCGTTGGCGATCGTCATGGGCCTCGTCACCTGGGCCGCCGCGCCGGCCTGGCCCCTCCCGGCGCGGCGGGGCCGCATCGATCTGCTGGGGGCCGTCCTCTTCACGGCCGCCCTTGGGGCGGGCCTGCTGGCCCTCACCGGGCTGGGCTCGGACGCCGGTCCGGGCGCGGCCGGCGTGGCCGTGACAGCCGTGGTCGCGGTCGTCAGCGCGATCCTGGCCGCCGTCCGCCTGTCGCGCGGGCCCGATCCCTTCCTCGATCCCCGCGCCTTCCGCGACCGGGTCTTCTCGAGCGCCGTGCTGGTCAGCCTGCTGACGGGATATGCCCTGGCCACGGCCATCATCGGCGGAGCGGTGTTCGTGGACCGCGTCCACTACGGCGGGCCGCCAGACCAACGCCTCGTCCTCGGTGCGCTGGCCGGCGCGATGGCCGTCGGCGCGCTCGCCTCGGGCTTCCTGCTCCGCCGCTTCGGCATCGTCGCCGTCAGCCTCGTGGGCCTGGCGTCGGGGACGGCGGGCCTGCTGGCCCTCACCCGCGCCGACGCCTCCACGCCGCTGACGCTCTACGCGGCCGGCCTCGCCGCCTTCGGCCTCGGCTTCGGGCTCTCGGTGACGCCCCGGTCCACGGCCGCGGTGGAGGCCCTCGGGCGGGCCGCCTTCGGGGTAGCCTCGGCCGCCGTGGCCGTCGCCCGGATGATCGGCATGGGCGTCGGCCTGGCCATCCTGACCGCCTTCGGCTCGAACCGGATCGAGGCACTCTCCGTCGTCCTCGTCGATGCGGCCGCCCGCGACGCCGTGCTGCCCGCCGACCTGCGCGGTCGCCCGCTCCAGGACGCCCTCGTCGTCGACGCCCTGGAGCGCTGGGCCGCCGGGGAGGCGGCCGCCATCCTGGCCGGCCTCTTCCTCGTGGCCGGCCTGGTCATGCTCGTGGCCGTGCTGCCGGCGCTGGCGATGGGCACCCGACGCGCCACCTTGGGCCCTGAGGACCTTGCCGCCTCGACTACCATCGGCGCCGATGACGGATCCAGCCCCGCCGACGACGAGCCCGCTCTTGCCCTCTGAGGCGGCGGTCCTGCAGGGCCTCGCCTGGACGCCGGCCGGGATGCGCGAGCTGGTCACCGTCGCCGACGTCCAGGCCGCCTACGACGACCCGGCCGCTCGCCTGTGGGTCGACATCGTGGACGCCGACCAGCCGCTGATCAACGACCTGGCCACGGTCTTCGCCATCCACCCCCTCGTGGCCGAGGACATCCACGAGCGCAACCAGCGGGCGAAGGTGGAGCTGACCGGCAGCCTGCTCCACATCGTCATGTTCGCGCTGCTCTATGACGGCGGCCTCGATTCGGTCGAGGTCGACCTCGTACTCGGCCGGCGCTTCCTGCTCTCGGCCCATGAGCAGAGCTGGGATCCGCACGCCCTGCCCCAGATGCGCCGCGGGGCGGAGGTCTTCCTGGCCGAGGGCACCGACTACCTGCTCTGGGCCGTCGTCGACGGGCTCGTGGACGGCTACTTCCCGGTCTTCGACAAGCTCGGCGACGCCATCGACGACCTCCAGGACGACGTCATCCGGCGGCCCACCACGTGGGTCGTCGAGCGCCTCTTCGCGGTCCGCCGCGACCTGCTCCTCATCCGCCATGCGGTCAGCCCGCAACGGGAGATCTTCAACCAGCTCACGAACCGGGATCAGCCCCTCGTCGCCCCGGAGCGCATCCTCTACTTCCGGGACGTCTACGACCACCTCATCCGCCTGACCGACGAGCTGGACAGCTACCGGGAGCTGGTCTCGACGACCCTCGACGCCTACCTCTCGACGGTCAACAACAACCTCTCCGACGTCATGAAGCGGCTGACCTCGGTGACGGTCATCCTGGCCGGCATCGGCGCCGTGGCCGGGATCTTCGGGATGAGCGAGGCGGCACTGGCCTTCCAGCAGGGCGAGGGCTCGGGCTTCTGGATCGTGGCCCTCGTCTGCGTCATCGCAGCGGGCTTGGCCGCGGCCTTCTTCCGGCGCATCGGCTGGCTCTGAGGCCGGCCGGCCGATCCCGGCCTGGGCCTCCGGCCTGGGCCTATGGCCGGCAGTCGCGCCAGTGGGGCGTCGGGTTGGCTTCGGCATTGGTGGCGTCGGCGACGTTGAGCAGCCTGGCCGCGACCATCAGCCGCGGCGTCGCGGTCCAACTCGTACTCGTCTGCAGGATCACCCAGCGCTCGCCGGGCGGGATCGAGGTCGCCAGATCGAAGGTGAACGAGGTCAGGGCCTCGAAGACTTCATAGAGATAGACCTTGTCGTCCTGGGTATACACCTGCACGAGGTCGCCGAGCAGCGCCTTGGCGCCGCCCTTTCGCCACTCCCGCAGCAGCGGCCAGAACATCCCGTTCTGGGCGTGGGCATAGATGAAGGTCGCGCCGTCCACCGCGGGCTGGACGAACTGCTCGAGGTACTGGGCCACGTCGCAGAGGGGATAGCTGCCGTGCCCGGGGCCCACGTACTGGTCGACGACCGGCAGGTCGATGCCCAGGGCCGGCACCACCACCCGCGAGGCGAAGGCGACGACGGGCGACGCGCCGGGCGTGGTGGTCGGCGACGCGCTCGCGGTGCTCGAGGCGTCGGGCGTCGCGCTGGCCTCAGGCGTGGCCGTCGCCGTGACCAGGGGCACGATGCCCGCTGCAGGGTTGACGACGGCCAGCAGCCCCGAGGTCAGGATGACGGTGCCGGACGCGACGAGGATGGCGGCGGCGAGACGGGTGGGCAGGCTCCGCAGGAACGTCATCCGGGCCATGCTAGCAAGGAGCCCATCATCGGGCACCGGCCGTCGTTGGCGGATCCGCTTCCGGCTGCGACCGGCGCGAAGGGCTACGATCGAAGCATCCGCACGCCTGACCCGACCTCGCCCTCGCACCACCTGACGCCGGCCGACGCCACCCCATGGCGGGCGGCCCTGGGGTTGCTGGCAGCGGCCGACCTGGCCCGCCGGCCCTGCCTCGTGGTCAGCGACTTCGACGGCACGATCAGCCGCATCGGACTCGACCCCTGGGGTTCACGGGTCCAGCCGCAGGCCCAGCGGGCACTGCGCCGCCTGGCCGGGATGCCCGGCGTAGAGGTCGTCCTGCTCTCCGGTCGCACCGCGGTCGACCTCGTCGGGCGGGTGCGGGTGGGCGGCGCCACCTACCTCGGCAACCACGGCCTGGAGGCCGGCTTCCTGCCCCGCGGCGCCCGGGCCGAGACGCTCGCGGTCGTCGCCGACGGCACGTTCGAGGCGTTCTCGGCGTACGCCGAGCGGCTGGCCGAGGCGGTCCCCGCGGCGATCGGCGAACCCTGGATCATCGTCGAGCCCAAGCCGCCGGCAGTCACCTTCTGGTTCCGTTCTGCGCCCGACATCGCCGCTGCCGGGCGGCAGGTCCAGGACGCCATCGATCGGCTGGACCCGGAGGGGCGCTTCGAGCGCTTCGTGGGTCGCCGGGCGATCGAGTTGCGGCCGCCCGGCGCGATGGCCAAGCGCGAGGCGTTCGGTGCGCTCCTGGAGGAGCGCCGGCCGGGGCTGGTCGTCCTCCTCGGCGACGATCGCAGTGACGCCGAGGCATTCGCCGTGCTCCGCTCGGCGCGAGCAGCGGGCCGCCTGGCCGGCCTGGCCCTCGCCGTCCACACCCACCCGGAGGTCTCGCCGGCCGTGGCCGCCGAGGCCGACGCGATGCTCGGCTCGCCCTCCGAGACGGCGCGTTTCCTGGCGGGGCTGGCGCGCGCGCTGACGGTCGGGACGTGACCCGGGCCTGGCGCGGGGCGGCGGGCCCTAGTGGAGGAGCGCCCGGGCGGCGGCCTGGGCGGTCGGGATGATCACGCCGGGCACGAGGCCGATGACGATGGTGCCTACGGCGGCGACGGTGAGGCCGGCCTTCATGGCCAACGACTCGGTCAGCGGCTGGGCGTCGGCGGGCGCCTCGCGCATGTACATCCAGACGACGACACGGAGGTAGTAGAAGGCGGCCGCAGCCGCGTTGAGCACGGCCACCACGGCCAGCACGCTGACCCAGCCGCCGGCCTGGACGGCAGCCAGGATGACGTAGGCCTTGGCGAAGAAGCCGGCCGTCGGCGGGATGCCCGTCAGGGAGAGCAGGAAGAGGGTCATCAGCACCCCCGCCAGGGGCGCCCGCCGGCCGAGGCCGGCGAAGGTCGAGATCTGGCTGGTCACGCCCGTGCGGCCCTGGAGCGCGGTCACGACGGCGAAGGCGCCGAGGTTCATGAAGACATAGGCGGCGCTGTAGAAGAGCAGGCCCTCCAGGCCGGCCCGCTCGGCCGGGGAGCCGGCGGCAGCGCCGGCGAACGCGGCCAGGCCGACCAGGATGTAGCCGGTGTGGGCGATCGAGCTGTAGGCGAGCATCCGCTTGATGTTGTCCTGGGTCAGGGCCACGAGGTTGCCCAGGGTCATGGTGGCCGCAGCGAGGATGACGATGGCCCCCACCCAGTCGGTCTTGAGCGGGCCGAGGGCCTCCACGAAGAGGCGCAGGATGAGCGCGAAGGCGGCCACCTTGGGGCCGACCGAGAGATAGCCGGTGACCGGCGTCGGCGAGCCCTGGTACGCGTCGGGCGTCCAGTAGTGGAAGGGCACCGCGGCGATCTTGAAGGAGACGCCGGCGGTCAGGAGGGCCAGGCCGATGGCCAGGCCGGCCGAGAGGGTCACGCCGGACTGGCCCTGCAGGACGGCGGCCACCCCGGCGACCCGGGTCGTGCCGGTGTAGCCCCAGGTGAAGGCCAGGCCGAACAGGAAGATGGCCGAGCTGAACGAGCCGAGCAGGAAGTACTTGATGGCGCCCTCGGTCGAGAGCCCGTCCCGCTTCGCGTAGCCGGCCAGCAGGTAGCCGGGCAGCACCAGCAGCTCGAGGCCCAGGAACAGCACCAGCAGGTCGCGTGAGCCGCCGATGAGCATCGCGCCGCTGATGGCGAAGAGGAGCGTCGCGCAGAACTCGGCCATCGGCAGGCGCCGCGGGCGCAGGTAGTCGGGCGCGAAGCAGACCGTCAGGATGGCGATGACCAGGAAGAGCAGGTCGAGCATGTACGTCAGCGCGTCGCGCACGTAGGCGCCCCCGAAGACGCTCGTGCCCGGCGCGCCGGCGTAGAGGATCAGGGCGGCCACAAGCAGCAGGCCCGCCACCGCCAGCGAACCGATGAGGCGGTCCGCGCCGGGCCGGATCATGTCCACGACGACGAGCGCGATGGCCAGGCCGACCATGGCTGCGAAGGGCCCGATGGCCAGCA
>JBIOIE010000060.1:0-8483 GCA_044449605.1 Candidatus Limnocylindrales bacterium
ACCCGAACCTGCGCGCCGCGGGCGAGCGGATGGCCATCAACATGCCCATCCAGGGCACCGCCGCGGACATCGTCAAGATCGCCATGATCCGCCTCGACGAGCGGCTGCGCACCGCCGGGTCGGGCGCGCGGATGCTCCTCCAGGTCCACGACGAGCTGCTCCTCGAGGTGCCCCGCGCCGAGCTGGCCGCCACCGCCGCGCTGGTCCGGCGGACGATGGAGACGGCGATGCCTCTCGACGTGCCCCTCGACGTCGACGTCAAGACCGGCGACGACTGGGAGTCGATGACGCCCCTGCGCGAGGCCTGAGTCCCGGATGCCCGAGCTGCCGGAGGTCGAGACGATCGCGCGCGAGCTGGCGCCGCTCGTGCGCGGCGCGCGCATCGAGGGCGTCTGGCTGGACTGGCCGCGCGCGCTTCGCCATCCACCCCCCGACGCCTTCGAGGAGGGCCTCAAGGGCCGGCGCATCGTCGGCACGGGCCGGCGGGCGAAGTGGCTGCTCATCGACCTCGACGACGGCTCGGTCCTGGTCGTCCAGGTCAAGATGACCGGCCAGGTCTTCGTCGTGCCCATCGGCTCGCCCCGGGATGCGCACGTGCATTTCGTGCTGACCCTCGCCGACGGCCGCGAGCTGCGCCTGCGCGACGTTCGCAAGTTCGCCCGCCTCGGGCTCTACCGACGCGACGGCGAGGGAGCCATCCTCGGCGCCGACGCGGCCGCCGAGCTGTTCGCCGGCCACGGTCCCGAGCCGCTCGAGCCCGCCTTCACGCTGCCGGTCTTCCGGCGCCGCCTGCGGGCCCGGCATGGCCGCCTGAAGTCGCTCCTCCTCGACCAGGCCTTCGTCGCCGGGATCGGCAACATCTATGCCGACGAGGCCCTCTGGCGGGCGCGCCTCCACCCGCTTCGCTCCGCGACCTCGCTCCGGCCGGCCGACGAACGGCGCCTCTACCTGGCCATCCGCGGGGTGCTCGGCGAAGCCATCGAGCGACGGGGCAGCTCGATCGACGACTACACGGCGCCCGGCGGCGACGGGGAGATGCAGGAACACCTCGACGTGTATCAACGGACCGGACTGCCCTGCGCCCGCTGTCGCCGGCCGATCCGCCGCCTCGTCCTGGGCGCCCGCGCGACGCATTTCTGCTCCTGGTGCCAGCGCCTGCCCCGGGTGGATCGCACGCAGTCCAACCTGCATCTGCTGGCAGCCGCCACCACGGGGCGTCGCCGGGGGCCGCGCTGGAGCGAACTGGGCGCCGGCCCGGGCGTCGTCGGCTCACGGCGCCGGACACGCTGAGCCATGGCCATCCTCCGCTTCGAGGCGGTCCGCCGGGAGATCGGCACGTTCGTCATCCTCGACGACATCAGCGCCGCGATCGCCCATGGCGAGCGTATCGGCCTCGTCGGGGTCAACGGGGCCGGCAAGACGACGCTCCTGCGCCTGGCCGCCGGGGTCGACGAGCCCGACCGCGGGCTCGTCGCCCGGAAGCGCGGGCTCACGCTCGGCCTGCTGGCCCAGGAGGCGAACCTCGACGCAGCCTTCATGGCCGCACCCGACGTCCGCACGGCGGTCCGCGCTGGTGCCGCCGACATCGAACTGCTCGAGCGCCAGCTGGCCGCCGCCGAGGCGGCCGGGGCCGCGGTGGTGGCGTCCGCGGCCTACGCCGACCTGCGCCACCGCTTCGAGGCCCGCGACGGCTATCACCTCGACGTGCGCGTCGACGAGGCGCTCTCCGGCCTCGGCTTCGAGCGGGAGGAGTGGACCCGGCCGCCGAGCGCCCTCTCGGGCGGCGAGCAGACGCGCGCGGCGCTGGCCCGTCTCGTCGTCGCCGATCCCGAGCTGCTCCTGCTCGACGAGCCGACCAACCATCTCGATATCGGGGCGCTCGAGTGGCTCGAGAACGCCCTCGTACGGCGGCGGGGAGCGACCCTTGTGGCCTCCCACGACCGGGCCTTCCTTGACGCCGTGACGACCCGCACATGGGAGCTGCGGGACCGCCGCCTGGCGATCTTCCGGGGCGGCTACTCGGCCTTCCTGGTGCAGCGTGAGGCGGCCGATGCGCGAGCGGCCAAGGACACGGAGACGGCCCGGGAAGCGATCACGCGCGAACAGGAACTGGTGCAGCGCTACCGGAGCCACCGCAAGTATTCGAAGATGCACGAGCACGAGCGCCGGCTGGGTGCGCTCCACGAAGGGGTCACCGAGGCGCCCCGCCGCGGCGCGCGCCTGGCCCTCTCCAGCACCGGCCTCGTGGGCGGTGGTCCGACTCGTTCGGGCGACCTCGTCGTCAGCCTCCGGGACGCGCTGGTGGGCTTCGCGCCGATGCCCGAGCGCCCCGCTGGCGTGCCCGTCCTGCGTGTCCAGCGGCTGGAGGCCCAGCGGGGCGACCGGATCGGCATCGTCGGCCCCAACGGCGCCGGCAAGACGACCCTCCTGCGCACGATCGCCGGGGACCTCTCGCCGCTGGAGGGGGTCGTCCGCCTCGGCGCGGCCGTCCAGCCCGGCTACCTCGCCCAGGTCCGCGGGCGGAGCTTCCCTGGGGCGACGGTCCTCGACGCCCTGTTGGCCGAGGTCAACCTCGACAACGGCCCCGCGCGCTCCTACCTGGCCCGCTTCCTGTTCCGGGGCGAGGACGTGTTCAAGCCGGTCGCCGAGCTGTCGGGCGGTGAGCGCTCGCGCCTGGAGCTGGCGCTCCTCGGCATCACCGCCGCGAACCTGCTCCTGCTCGACGAGCCCACGAACCACCTCGACATCCCGGCCCGGACCGCCCTCGAGGCCTTCCTGCGCGAGTCGCCGGCGACGCTCCTGGTCGTGTCTCACGACCGGCGCCTGCTCGAGACGGTCTGTCAGCGCCTCTGGGTCCTCGAGCCGGGCGAAACCGCTGGACCGGGGCGGGTCGCCGTCTTCGAGGGCGGCCACGCGGAGTGGCGCGCGGCCGTCGCCGCCGGCTGGACGGTGGCCGGCGAGCTGGAGATCCAGGCGCGCCGCTACGATCCGGCCGCGCTCGTGCGAGCTGCCGGTGCCCGGAACGGGCATGGCTCTGCCATCGGCGCGGCCGCCGGGTCGCGAGCGGCCCAGCCCTCGTCGGCGGACACGGTGAGGGTCCCCGTGAGGGTGGCCGCCAGGGCCGCCCCGCTCTCGAAGGACGCCTACCGTCGCCAGCGCCAGCTACTCGACGGCGAGCTGACCCGTCTCGGGCTGCGCCGGGGCCACCTCGAGCTGGCCCTTGGCGACCCCCAGGTGCAGACGAACTTCGTGGAGATGCGCCGGGTCAGCAGCGAGCTGGCCGACGTGGACGTCGCGCTCGCCCAGGCGGAGGAGGCCTGGTTGCTCCTCGAGGAGCGGGCGCCGCGATGACCGTTCCCGGCCCCGGGACCCCCCACCGGCCGCTGCGCATCGGCCTGACCGGCCCCATCGGCTGCGGCAAGTCGACCCTGGCCCGCCATCTCGCTCGGCGGGGCGGGGTGCTCATCGACGCCGACCGTCTCGCTCATGCGGTGACGGAGCCGGGGACGCCGACCCTGCCGGCCATCCGGGCGCGCTTCGGCGACGGGGTCTTCGGGGCCGACGGCTCGCTCGACCGGGCCGCCCTTGGGACGGTCGTCTTCAGCGAGGAGGCGGCGTTGCGCGACCTCGAAGCGATCGTCCACCCGGCCGTTCGCGAGCGGGTCAACGCCGCCCTCGAGGACGCCGATCGCTCGGGCACACCGTTCGTCATCATCGAGGCCATCAAGCTCATGGAAAGTGGCCTCTCGACCATCTGCGACGAGGTCTGGCTGATCGCCTGCGACCGGGCCACGCAGCGGGCCCGCCTCGCCGGCCGCGGCCATGATGCCGCCGATGCCGGGCGGCGCATCGCGGCCCAGGGCGATCTTGCCGAGCGGCTGACGGCCGTAGCGACACGCGTGCTGCGCACCGACGGCCCGCTTGCTGGGGTCCTTGCTGCAGCAGACGTCGCCCTCGACGCGGCGCTCGGGAGCCGGCCCGCGGGGCACTAAGCGAGCGCGGGCGCGACCCTGCCGCGCGGCCCCTTCAGGCGCGCTGGTACTTCTTGATGGTGCCCCTCGGCACCATCAAGACCATCGTCTCCCGCGAATTTCGACGATCGTGGCCCCACACTGATGCGCTGGATGTCCGGGCCGACAGGTGCCGTCAACGACACTGCGAGCCAGGATGCCGCTCCAGGGGCTGCATGAAACGTCGCGATAGGGTGCATCACGGGTCCCCGCCCGAAGGTGGGCGAGCTCCTGACTTGCGCGAGCATGGCCAGGCGCTGGTCGAGTTCGCCCTGGTCTTCCCGATCTTCATCCTGCTCCTGCTCGCGCTCATCGAATTCTCGTTCGTCTTCAACGCCAGCCTCGGGGTGAACTTCGCGTCGCGCGACGCATCGCTGATCGCTGCCGAGGCGGGCAGCGGCGGCCTGTCCGACTGCGTGATCCTGCAGAAGATCGAGGGCGACCTTCGGGCGCCGATCGACCGTTCGCTCATCCAGACGGTCACGATCTTCAAAGCGGACCGGGCCGGCAAGCCCGTGTCGCCGGTCGCGCAGATGGTCTACACGCGCTCCGGCTCGATGCCCTGCTCCTTCGCGACCGGTACGGTGACGCTGCCCTACACGCTCCAGGGATCCGGCAGCTACGCGGCGTCGACGCGGTGCGATCAGCTCGCCGGTTGCCCGGTCAGCCCGCCGACGACGCCGGCGACCTACCGCCCGCTCGACTCGATCGGCGTGACGATCCTCTACCGGTACCACTGGCACACGCCCCTCCGGAACCTGCTGCCCTTCCTGCCTGGCGCGGCTACGGGCTACTTCGATCTGACCTGGTCCAACGTGATGCGCATGGAGCCGATCCTGTGAACGCATGGCGCCAGCGCGGCCCGGGGGCGGCCACGGGCCGTCGGCGGCACGTGCAGGCCGGCCAGGGCGTGGTCGAGTTCGCGATGGTCGTCCCGGTGTTCATGGTGCTCCTGCTCGGCATGCTCGAGTTCGGACTCCTGATCAATCACAACATGACCATCGCCACCGCCACGCGCGAGGGCGCCCGCGCCGGCGCCGCGATGGCCGATGGGAGCATCAAGGACTCGGATTGCGGCGGAGCGACGCTCAGCGCGGCGAACGTGGACCCGCTGATCATCGCTGCGCTCGAGCGCGTCCTGACCTCGCCCGGCTCGATGGTCAAGCTGGCCCAGATCACCGAGGTCCGCATCTTCAAGGCGACCGCGACCGGCGCCGACCCGGGGACCGCCGACAACATCTGGCGCTATCGGTCGGCCAGCACCTCGCCGGGCAGCACCTCGAACCCGCTGGTGCCCTGTCTGTCTCCCGCCCAGCGCCTGGACTTCTACCAGGTCTCGGCGACCTGGAACGCCAGTAGCCGGGTGCTCGGCGCGAATCCGGACTCGATCGGCGTACGCATCACGTACAACTACCAGTTCACGACGCCGCTCGGTGGGATCCTGCGCTTCTTCGGTGGCCATGGCCTGAGCAGCCTGACCATGACCGACAGCACGGTCATGGCCCTGGAACCGACGTCATGAAGGGCCCGTCCGACGTTGTCCAGGGTCCGGGCGCGGCCGAGTCACGACCGATGGGTGATCGGTCGAACGCCGTGTCGGTGAACCCGAGACGTCGACAGCGCGGCCAGATCATCCCGATCTTCGCGCTCTTCATCTTCGTGCTCATGGGCCTGACGGCGCTGGTCGTCGACGTCTCCTGGTACTGGGCGAACACGCTGCGGGTCCAACGCGCGGCGGACGCGGCGGCGCTGGCCGGTGCGGTCTGGCTGCCCGGCAACCCGACGTCGGGCAAGAGCGCCTCCCTGGCCGAGGCCACGAAGAACGGCTACACGGCCGGCAACGGGGTCACCGTGACGCCCTGCCAGAGCTCGGAGATCTCGACCGGCTGCGGCGGCGGCGGCGATGCGCGCCAGATGACCGTGACCATCACCGCGCCCGTGCCGACGTACTTCATGCGCGTCTTCGGGATCACCTCGATCACGGCCCGGGCCACATCCAAGGCGGAATACGTCCAGCCCCTCAAGATGGGCAGCCCGCTCAGCGACTACGGCGTCTACCTCGACTGCAAGGTGAGCGGTTCGAGCATCGTCTGCTCGGGCCTGCCCAATCCCGCCGGCGGCGGCACGCTGGCATCCGAGGGGTTCTTCGGAGCCATCGAGGGGCAGGGCGCGAACCGGGGGACCGGCGACGCCTTCGCCACCGCCTACAACTCCGACCCGGCGCTCAACAACACGGCCAACTCGGGCGGGCTCATCGTGCAGCAGTACGACCCTGCCGGCTACGAGTACGAGGTTTCGGTTCCGACCAGCGGCGCGACGCTCTACGTCTGGGACCCCACGTTCTGCGCCACGACGAGCGGGCCGGGCACCGGCCACCTGGGCACCGGCGACCACTGGCTGAGCACGACCAACCACAACCCGGCGGTGCCCGTGTCCACGTACTTCCGCCTCTGGTGGGACAAGAACGGGACCCCCTACACGACCAGCGACGACGTCCTGGTCAAGGATTCGGGCAGCCTCTTCAAGAACGAGTTCCAGGTCGACAAGAGCGGTGCCTACGCGACGGCTTCGGCTGCGGGGGGCGCCAACAACGATTTCAGCGACGGCACGGAGCCACCGTTGAGCGGCAGCGGCAGTGCCGCGGACTGTTCGAGCGGCGCCATCTCCGATTCGACCAAGGGTGGCTATTGGCACAACAAGTGGTGGCCGATGGCGAGCGGCCTGGCGGCGGGCACCTATCGGTTGCAGGTGATGACGACCGATCCGAGCAACGCGGCCCTCAACGCCAACCAGGCCTTCGAGAACATGTGGGCCCTCGACGTGGTCGGGAGCGGCGGACCCGCGATCTATGGCCGCGGCCGGATGGTCTCGTACGCGAACATCCAGGCGGGAGCCCAGCAGTTCTACCTCGCCCAGATCGACCAGCGCGCAGGCGCCGGCAAGACGATCGAGATCGACCTCTTCGACCCCGGCGACGTGGGCGACAAGGCCTGGCTGCAGATCCTCAGCCCGGACAACAACGTCTACACGCCGGTCGCCTTCAGCTACACCGCCGACAGTTATGCGACCGCCGGCCACACGAGCGGCGCGAACGTGACCTGCATCCAGACCTACGCGAGCAACACCGCCATCTCGCCACCAAGCGGCGGCTCCCCCGCCTGTTCGGCGAATGCCACCTCGGGCGGCCAGTTCTACCAGAACTCCTGGATCCAGATCTTCGTGTCCCTCCCCGCGTCGTACGGGTCGACCGGGCTCACACCGCCCGGCGAGCCCGCTGCCGGTTGGTGGAAGATCAAGTACACCGTCAACAAGGGCAACGACACCACGACCTGGATGGCCAACATCCGGGGCAATCCGGTGCACTTGGTCGTGCCCTGAGCTGAGTTCAGTACCTGAGGAGCGGCACCGTCGTACCGGTTCCCGGTCGTCGACCAGGCCGGCAACTTCATGGGCTGGGCTCGGGGGGCATCGGCTCCTACGTCGTCCGGCTCACCAGCTAGGTCGCCGGCGGCCTCGTGCCGTTGGCGCCCGGCCGCCGAGCGGCGCCGGCCAGCCAGCCGATCAGGCCGACGACGGCCAGGCCGGCCAGGCCGAGCATCATCATGGCCACCAGGCCCAGGCCGACGATGCCGTCAGCTGCGGAGTAGAGCGGGAACGCGTGGGGGTCGAGGGCCAAAGCGAGCTGGTCGCCGAGCGCGAAGCCGGCAAAGCCGCCGAGCACCAGTCCGACCGCGGCGCCCAGCAGGCCGATCCCCCGCAGCCGCAAGCCGATCGCGAAGCTCAGTACGGGCGATCCGACCAACAGGAGCAGCCAGCCCACCGGGCCGAGCATCCCGAGAACCTCGGAGAGGACCGGCGCGGGTCCCAGCCTCTCAGTCGAAGACGGCATGTCGGTCGCCACGATGACCAGGCTTGTCGACAGGAAGTAACCCGTGCCCATCGCGGCCGCCCCGAGCGCGAGTCGCCGGATCGCCCCGCCCTTGCGCGCCATCGGTCCTCCCATCGTCGCGGACCCCGCGTCCTCGACTATGCAGCAGCCCCAGGGCGAACTCAAGCCGAGATCCGACTCGGCATCGCTTTGGGCGATAGGTTGCGTGCTCCGGCGCGGGGGACCGCGCCCCCGGCCGAGGCAGGGCGTCCGGGCGGGAGACAGACAGAAACGGCGCGGGCCGCAAGGCCTGCGCCGTCTTCGTGGCCGCCGACGAGTCCTACGGCGGGAGGATGAGGGTCCGCGGGACCGGGTAGCCGTAACGCCAGGTGATGATGGTCGTCGTCTCGCCGAGGTTGTCGGTGGGCACGAGGCGGGTGTCGGCCTCGGGCCGGAGCGCGAGCGTGAAGTTCGTCTCGGCGCCGATGTTCATGAAGTGGGTGATCTCCTCGGCTTGGGCCACCGTCAGCTTGAGGATGTACAGGGTCAGATTGTGGGCGAGGATGGGCACGTCCTGGTAGGTGAGCTTCGTGCTCGTGTCGCCG